>NZ_JAGTPI010000059.1:0-38804 GCF_021147825.1 Pseudomonas quasicaspiana | reverse complement strand
TTGCTGTGTGGGGCAAACCGGCAGGGATGCCGGTTTAGCCGCCTCAGGCCATGGATGGCCGGTGGCGGCGGCCCCACACAGCAATGTCGGATTACGGGTATGCCGAGCGACAGCGAGGCACCCAGTGGTGGGGTAAGAGCGTTTTGCTTACTTTTGCGCCCCAAAAGTGAGGCGCCGTAAGGGCGCAACCAATATCAGCCGTGACAGCGGTAACGGATATGTACACAAGAATCGCGGCATGAAAGTGCAGTAGATACCTATGCTTATCGCGGGCAAGCTCAGCTCCCAAAGGACTGCATTATCAATTCAATCCCTCAGGATTGCAGCTTACTCGTCATACCCCAGATTCGGCGCCAGCCAGCGCTCGGTCACGCTTAGCTCCTGACCTTTGCGCGCGGTGTAGCTTTCAACCTGATCCTTGTCGACCTTGCCCACGGCGAAGTATTGCGCCTGTGGGTGGGCGAAGTACCAGCCGCTGACCGCTGCCGCCGGGAACATGGCGTAGTGTTCGGTGAGGAACACGCCGCTTTTGCCTGGCTTGCCATCCGGCATCGGGTCCAGCAACTGGAACAGGGTGCCTTTCTCGGTGTGATCCGGGCAGGCTGGATAGCCGGGAGCAGGGCGGATGCCCGCGTATTGCTCTTTGATCAGCGCATCGTTGTCCAGTTGCTCATCCTTGGCATAACCCCAGTGCTCTTTACGCACTTGTTGGTGCAGCCACTCGGCGCAGGCTTCGGCGAGACGGTCGGCGAGGGCTTTGACCATGATTGCGTTGTAGTCATCGCCAGCATCCTGATAGGCCTTGGACACTTCTTCAGCGCCAATGCCCGCAGTGGTGATGAAGCCGCCCACGTAGTCAGTGATGCCGCTGTCTTTAGGTGCAACGAAGTCGGCCAGCGAGAAGTTCGGTTTGCCGTCGGTCTTGATGATCTGCTGGCGGAGGTGATGCAGCTTCGCCAATGGCTGGCCGTCGTCGCCATAGACTTCCAGATCGTCGTCATTCACCTGATTGGCGGGCCAGAAGCCAAATACGGCACGTGCGCTGATCAGCTTTTCGTCGATCAGCTTGCGCAACATTTGCTGAGCATCGGCGAACAATGACGTGGCAGCCTCGCCTACGACTTCGTCAGTGAGGATGCGCGGGTACTTGCCTGCCAGATCCCAAGAGATAAAGAACGGCGTCCAGTCGATGTATTCGGCCAGCACGTCCAGGTCGATATTTTCCAGCACCCTGGCGCCGGTAAACGTCGGTTTGACCGGGTCGTAGGCTGCCCAGTCAAATTGCGGCTTCTTGGCGACGGCAGCGCCATAGCTCAGGCGCTCGGTGCGAGCGCTACGAGCCGAAGTACGCTCACGCACTTCGATGTATTCAAGACGGGTTTTCTCGATAAAGGCTGGTTTCAGCTCTTTGGACAGCAACTGTGTGGCGACGCCAACGGCACGAGAGGCGTCCGTTACGTAGATCACCGCGTCGTTGCTGTACTTGGGTTCGATCTTCACTGCGGTGTGGGCTTTGGAGGTGGTCGCACCGCCGATCATCAACGGCAGGTGGAAGTCCTGACGCTGCATTTCCCGGGCAACGTGGACCATTTCATCCAGCGAAGGGGTAATCAGCCCCGACAGACCGATGATGTCGCACTTCTGTTCTTTCGCCACCTGCAGGATCTTCTCTGCAGGGACCATCACGCCCAGGTCGACGATGTCATAGCCGTTACAGCCCAGCACCACACCGACGATGTTCTTGCCGATGTCGTGCACGTCGCCCTTGACCGTGGCCATGAGGATTTTGCCCTTGGCTTCTGGCTTGTCGCCTTTTTCCAGCTCGATGAACGGGATCAAGTGGGCAACCGCCTGCTTCATCACACGAGCCGACTTCACTACCTGCGGCAGGAACATTTTTCCCGAACCGAACAGGTCGCCGACGATGTTCATGCCGGACATCAGCGGGCCTTCAATCACCTCGATCGGGCGTGCAAAGGACTGGCGGGACTCTTCAGTGTCTTCAACGATGTGGGTCGTTATGCCTTTAACCAGCGCGTGTTCCAAGCGCTTGTTCACCGGCCAGCCGCGCCACTCTTCGGTTTCCGCCTCTTTAACGCTGCCATCGCCCTTGAACTTGTCGGCAATTGCCAACAAGGCGTCGGTGCCGTCAGTTGTGCGGTTGAGTACTACGTCTTCGACACAGTCGCGCAACTCGGCCGGGATCTGGTCGTAAATCTCCAGCTGCCCGGCGTTGACGATGCCCATGCTCAGGCCGTTACGGATCGCGTACAGCAGGAATACCGAGTGAATCGCTTCCCGCACCGGGTTATTGCCCCGGAACGAGAACGACACGTTGGACACACCGCCCGAGGTCAGCGCGTAAGGCAGTTCATCGCGGATGTAGGCACAGGCATTAATGAAATCGACTGCGTAGTTGTTGTGCTCTTCGATACCGGTGGCGATGGCGAAGATGTTCGGGTCGAAAATGATGTCTTCCGGCGGGAAGCCCACTTCATTGACCAGAATGTCGTAAGAGCGTTTGCAGATTTCCTTCTTGCGGGCTTCGGTATCGGCCTGACCGGCTTCGTCGAACGCCATGACCACAACCGCAGCACCATAGCGCTTGCAGAGTTTTGCGTGATGAATGAACTGCTCGATGCCTTCTTTCATGCTGATCGAGTTGACGATGCCTTTGCCCTGGATGCACTTGAGGCCAGCTTCGATCACTTCCCACTTGGAGGAGTCGATCATGATCGGCACCCGGGAGATATCCGGCTCGCCTGCGATCAGGTTGAGGAAGGTCACCATGGCCTTCTTCGAGTCCAGCATGCCTTCGTCCATGTTGATGTCGATCACCTGGGCGCCGGCTTCGACCTGTTGCAGGGCGACTTCCAGGGCTTCGGTGTAGTTATCTTCACGGATCAGGCGGGCAAAACGGGCGGAACCGGTAATGTTGGTCCGCTCGCCGACGTTGACGAACAGCGAGTTGCGATCAATGGTGAACGGCTCAAGGCCGGACAGGCGACAGGCTTTCGGGATGTCCGGAATCTGCCGCGGCGCATAACCGGCAACCGCTTCGGCGATGGCCTTGATGTGGCCCGGTGTGGTGCCGCAGCAACCGCCGACGATGTTCAGAAAGCCGCTTTGTGCGAATTCTTCAATGATTTTTGCCGTCTGACTCGGCAGTTCGTCGTACTCGCCGAATTCGTTAGGCAGACCCGCGTTAGGGTGCGCGGAAACGTAGGTGCTGGCTTTGTTCGACAGCTCTTGCAGATAAGGGCGCAGATCGCTGGCACCCAGCGCGCAGTTCAGGCCGACCGAAATCGGCTTGGCGTGGCTCACCGAGTTCCAGAACGCTTCAGTGGTCTGACCGGAAAGGGTACGGCCGGAGGCGTCGGTGATGGTCCCGGAAATCATGATCGGCAATTCAAAACCGATCTCTTCGAAAACACCTTGCACAGCAAAGATCGCGGCTTTGGCGTTCAGGGTATCGAAAATGGTTTCGATCAGGATCAGGTCAGCACCGCCCTCGATCAGGCCACGTGTCGCTTCGGTGTAGTTTTCCACCAGCTCATCGAACGTGACGTTGCGATAACCAGGGTTGTTAACGTCCGGGGAGAGCGAGCAGGTGCGGCTGGTCGGGCCGAGAACACCCGCGACGAAACGCGGCTTGTCTGGCGTTTCCAGGGTCTTGGCATCGGCGACTTTACGCGCCAGTCGAGCGCCTTCGACGTTCAGCTCATAGACGATCTCTTCCATGCCGTAGTCGGCCTGGGAAACCTGAGTCGCGTTGAAGGTGTTGGTCTCCAGAATATCGGCACCGGCATCCAGATAGGCCTTTTCGATAGCGCCGATCACGTCCGGGCGGGTCAGCACCAGCAGGTCGTTGTTACCCTTGACGTCGCTGGGCCAGTCGGCAAAGCGCTTGCCGCGATAGTCTTCTTCCTCGAGGCGATAGCTCTGGATCATGGTGCCCATGCCGCCGTCGAGGATCAGGATCCTCTGCTGAAGAGCTTGCTGGAGAGCATGAAGACGGGCGCTGCGATCAGACATAGGGCTACCTGGAAAAGATCGATACATAAAGGTCGAAATGATAGCAAACCCGAACGGTTTTGGTGTTGATAAGACTTTGGTATGAATATCGCTCATGTTGGGCCGCAATAACCTCTGTAGAATTACGGCGTTTTTTCATCTTTTCAGACCCTTTGGACGCTGGATATGCCGTATCGCTTGGTTGTAAGCATCGCAGTGTTGTCGATGTGCGGCATATTTCAGGTCCAGGCGGGCGACAAGCCCGTGCAGCCGAACATTTCCTATGTTCGGGATATCCAGCCAATCCTTACCGAGAAGTGCGTTGCCTGTCATGCCTGCAACGATGCGCCGTGCCAGTTGAATCTGGGCGCCGGGGAGGGCGTCGCACGGGGTGCCAGCAAGATTCCTGTCTACGAAGGCGATCGCAGCGTGGCTCAAGCGCCCACCCGTTTGTTCATCGATGCCAGCGGACCGAAAGCCTGGGAGAGCAAGGGTTTCTACTCGGTGCTTGATGCCCAGGACAGCCAGGCTGCGTTGATGAGCAGAATGCTGGACTTGGGGCGTAACGTGCCGCTGGAACCGAACGCGAAGATCCCGGCTGAAATCGTGCTGGGCCTCAATCGGGAAAATCTTTGCGCTCAGCCGGGAGAGTTCAATGCCTACGCTCAGGCTCATCCCAAGGAAGGCATGCCCCTTGCCGTTGCCGGGTTGAGCGACGCTGAGTACGAGACCCTGCAACGCTGGTTCGCCGTGGGTGCTCCGGTGGATGACAAGGCGCAAAGCCCCTCAATCAGTGAACTGGCGCAGATTACTGAGTGGGAAACCTTGCTCAATCAGCCCGGTTCAACTCAGGCACTGGTGGGCCGCTGGCTGTACGAGCACCTGTTCCTGGCGCACATCTACTTTGCAGGCGGTGAGCCGGGGCATTTCTTTCAATGGGTACGTTCGCGGACGCCAAGCGGTCAGCCCATTGATGTGATTGCCACCCGCAGGCCGGACGATGATCCCGGCAGCGACTTTTATTACCGCCTTGCGCAAGTCAAAGGCGTGATCGTCCACAAGACGCACATTACTTATGCGCTGGGTCCGCAGAAGATGGCACGGGTCAAACAGCTGTTCTATGGCAACGACTGGCGTGTGGATTCGCTGCCGGGCTATGGCCCCGGCCGTCGTGCCAATCCGTTTGAAACCTTTGAAGCGATTCCTGCCGCCGCGCGCTATCAGTTCATGCTGGATAACGCTGAATACTTCGTCCGCACCTTTATTCGCGGGCCTGTGTGCCGTGGGCAGATCGCAACGGACGTGATTCGCGACCAGTTCTGGGTGACGTTTCAGGATCCGGCCCATGATCGCTATATCGTCGATGCCCGCTATCGGGGGCTGGCCACGCCACTGCTGGCGATGCCGGGGCAGAACGATGATGTCGGCAGTGTGCTTGGTCTGTGGCACGCCTATCGGGACAAACGCAACGAATACGAAGATCTGCGCCGTGACAGCTACGCGCATATGCCTCCGCCGGGCTGGGCCACGTTGTGGGCGGGTAACGATAACTCGCTGCTGACAGTCTTCCGTCACTTCGACAGTGCTTCGGTCAATAAAGGCCTGATCGGTGACGTGCCACAGACTTTCTGGCTGTTCGACTACCCGCTGCTGGAGCGCACGTATTATCAACTGGCGGTGAATTTCGATGTTTACGGAAACGTGTCCCATCAGGTGCAGACGCGGCTGTATTTCGACCTGATCCGTAACGGCGCCGAAGTTAACTTTTTGCGGCTGATGCCCGCAGACAAACGCGACGACCTGTTGAGCGACTGGTACCGCAACGGCGGCAAACTGAAGATGTGGCTGGATTATCAGGACATCGACGATGACACGCCGAGTGGCATACCGCTGGATGAAAAAGATCCGAAGCGCGATTTCGCCTTGAAGCTGATAGAGCGGTCCGGCACGTTGAATGCTGCGCCGGATCCGATCAATCGTTGTTCCGGCGCTTATTGCTCCCGAGCGGGTATCAGTGACAGTTTCGCTCAGGTCGAGCAGTCCTTGAGCCATTTGACGTCCCGACCTGCGGCGGGCTTGAAAGTGATCGATTATCTGCCTGAAGCGACGATGCTGCGGATCGAGGACAGCAGCGGCAAGCGGATGATGTACAGCATGCTGCGCAACCGGGCGCATACGAACGTGGCGTTTTTACTGGGTGAGTCGCACCGATATGAGCCGGGACTGGACTCGCTGACGATTTACCCTGGGGTGTTGGCCAGTTATCCAAATTTCATGTTCAACGTACCTGCCAGCGAGGTGCCGGAGTTTGTTGAGCTCATGCAGCAAGCCAGGCATCAGGCAGAGTTCGAGAAGATTGTGGAACGATGGGGCGTGCGGCGCAGCAACCCGCAGTTCTGGACGTACTTCCATGACCTGACTCGCTACATTCAGGAGACGGACCCTGTTGAGGCAGGTGTGATGGACATGAATCGGTACGAGAATCTGTAGATTTGCGTCGCCCTAATCGTCGGAATGCCGCCCAGACCAAGCCACACCCCACATGGCCCGCAGCCATCTACCGCTGACCGGAAAACTCATTTTTTCATGACCTTTTGTGAACTATCACGGTCCGACCCCGTGAGTGTCCTTGTGCATGCGGGTGTATTCGCGGCCTTGGATTGTTGTTTAAAGAGGCAATGAGGTTTGTGATGTTGATTTCTGTTCAAGCCCTGCGGGCACTCGCCGCGTGGGTCGTTGTATGTCATCACTTTATGCAGATTTTCTTCAACTTCCACGCCAGTGGCCCGATTGGCGACTTTTTCGTGACGAAGGGGGCAGTGGGGGTTGATATCTTTTTCGTCATCAGTGGCCTGGTGATCTTTCTCTCTACTCAGAACAGCGAAATGCCGGCCAGGCGCTTCATGCTCAATCGTATTATCCGGATCGTCCCCGCTTATTGGTTTTACACGGCAGCCATGGGTCTTTTACTGGTATTTGCTGCGCCGTTGCTTCCACATCAGGTAATTAACTGGCAGACGTTCATGCTTTCGTTGTTTTTCATCCCTGCGGAAAATCCCGGTGGTTATGGCCTGTACCCCACACTCAACGTGGGCTGGACGCTTAACTACGAGATGTTCTTCTATCTATTGTTCTCCACCGTCTTCCTGTTCAAGCAGCGTCATCGGCCATTGATCGTGGCTGCGGCGCTGTTCGCAGTGTGTGAAGTGTTGGCGCGTTCCGGGCTGATCAGCCGTTTTTATGGCAACGACATTATTTATGAGTTCTTGCTCGGTATTGGCATAGGCATCATTTATCGCCGAGGCTGGATCAAGGAAGGGTTCTGGCTACCGTTGCTGGGTATCGCCACGGGGCTGGTGGTCATTTATCACGTAGGCGGCGATCAGCAGCGGTTGCTTAACTGGGGCCTGCCAAGCGCGTTGATCGTGCTGTCGTGTATCGCCATGGAGCCAGTATTCCGGGGCAACAAGCTGCTTAAAGTGCTGGGCGACTGTTCCTATTCGGTTTATCTGCTCCACGTATTGGTACTGTACGGTGGCTGGCTTGCTTCGCAGCATTACGACCTTAACCCTTACCTGGTATTCGCCATTTGTGTGCCTGTCATCGCGCTTGGCGCATGGATAAGTTACGAATGGCTGGAGAAGGGTTTATACCGTCGCATGAAGGGTTGGCTCGACGATCGACGGGCCAGAAACGCTTCTCAAGCGCTTTCCTGACAAAAATACTAGGACTTTGTGTGAAGCTGGCGATTGGCGTAAACTGCCCGCACGTCTGCGAGGAATTTTCATGACCGCTATTACAATTACCGATGCTGCCCACGATTACCTGGCCGATCTGCTGGAAAAGCAGAACACCCCGGGCATTGGCATCCGCGTGTTTATTACCCAGCCTGGCACCCAGTACGCTGAAACCTGCATTGCCTACTGCAAGCCCGGCGAAGAAAAACCGGAAGACAAGGCCATCGGCCTGAAGAGCTTCACTGCCTGGATCGATGGTTTCAGCGAAAACTTTCTGGACGATGCCGTTGTTGATTACGCCACCGACCGCATGGGCGGCCAGTTGACGATCAAGGCACCCAACGCAAAAGTACCGATGGTCAACGCTGATAGCCCGATCAACGAGCGCATCAACTACTACCTGCAAACCGAGATCAACCCTGGATTGGCCAGCCACGGCGGTCAGGTCACGTTGATCGATGTGGTTGAAGAGCAGGAGCAGCACATCGCTGTTCTGCAATTCGGCGGCGGTTGCCAGGGTTGCGGTCAGGCTGACGTGACGCTGAAGGAAGGTATCGAGCGCACATTGCTTGAGCGCATCCCAGAGCTGCACGGCGTACGCGACGTGACTGACCACACGCAGAAAGAAAACGCTTACTACTAAGCAGTTTGCTGCGCCGTGTTAAAAAGCCCCGACGTGTTCGGGGTTTTTTATTGGAGTGTTAACTCCCGGTGGGAGCGAATTCATTCGCGAAGAGGCCGTTACAATCGCTGCATATGTATTGCCTGGAACATCGTCTTCCCGAATGAATTCGGTCCTACCGGCACTCTGTTTCTATCAATTTCTAAACAAATGAGCATGCCCGGCGCGGTACAGCGATGACTCGCTGAATGCATCACTGGATAGCACACGGCCTACCAGAATCAATGCCGTGCGGCGAAAGCCTTTTTCTTCGACCCTGGTTTCAATATCCGCCAGCGTGCCAATCACCCAGTCCTGATCCGGCCAACTGGCGCGATGCACCACTGCGATCGGGCAATCTGCTCCGTAGTGCGGTATCAGTTCAGCAACTATTTTCGGCAGGTTGTTGACCCCCAGATGAATCGCCATGGTCGCCTTGTGGCGGGCCAGATCGGCCAGAGCTTCGCCTTCTGGCATTGACGTCTTGTCTGCGTAACGGGTCAGGATCACCGTTTGGGAAATATCCGGCAGGGTCAGTTCGGTCTCCAGCAGCGCAGCACAGGCCGCAGTAGCTGTAACGCCCGGGATGATCTCGAACGGAATGCCCAACTCACGCAAGTGGCGAATCTGCTCGCCAATCGCTCCATACAGGCTCGGGTCACCGGAGTGTACACGGGCCACATCCTGGCCTTGCTCATGAGCCGCTTTCATCAAGGCAATGATCTGCTCCAGGTGCAGTTCGGCACTGTTGCTGACCTGAACCGCCTGATGACCCTCCAGAACGGCAGCAGGCACCAGCGAGCCTGCATAGATGATCACCGGGCAACTGCGGATCAATCGTTGGCCCTTGACCGTGATCAGCTCAGGATCGCCGGGACCTGCGCCGATGAAAAAGACCGTCATGAAGACTCCAGATGTGTAGGGGCAAAAATCGCGATTATCAGCGAATTGACAGGCTGATGGCCAAAGCAAACGTGGCTTGAGAAGATTTCTGGCGGGGGATCAGCAGCTCGGCCGTCCCTGATTGGCTTGCCAGCGCCAGCGCTGAGCTTTCTGCGATGCCATAGCAGCCGGTGTGATCATAGGCGATTTGGGAGCGATGGCTAAGCTGCGGTTCGTAAGCGGCCAATTGTTCGGCGTTGAAGAAACTCAACGGCAAATCAAGCTGATTCGCGAGCTCCAGCAGTCCTGGCTCTCGGCTTTTCAAATCTATGGAAGCGAGGGCGCTGATGTCTTTAAGGCGCAGATTATGACTTTCAAGGCTGCGCTCGATAAGTTCCAGCAGTGCGCCCGCAGAGCAGTCGCGCTGGCAACCGAGGCCGACCACCAGGGTCGGACGCTTGTTATCAAGCAAAATATTACTCACTGAATTGAAATGCTTTTCTGCAGGCGGTCGCCCGGTGGCTCTGATACAGCGCTGCCGAGCAGCAAACGGGTGATCCTGGAGCCAACTTGTTGGCGAGACGTCGGACCTGCATCGTCAGAAATTCCGCTTCGCCAACAAGTTAGCTCCTACCGGTCCAATGTTTGCTGCGCGACAGCATATGTCAAAGTTGCTCAAGATCAGGCTTGGTCCAGCTCAGGATTGTTACGGCGGAACAGCCACGTGCTGATCAGCCCCATGGCGATCCAGAATACTGCGTTGGTCAGCAGCGAAGCCATCACGAATTGCGACTCCAGCGCCTCAGGTGCCAGGCTCTCGTGGGTTTCAGGCTGCGGTGCACCAATGAGATGAGGCACTACCAGAATCGCCACGCCCAAGGCTTTCAATAGCCAGTTCTGCGCAAACACGATCAGCGCGAGCGCGACAGCCGTCGAGGCCGCGGTGCCAATCCACCAGATTTGTCGCTGATTGAGGTCCGCTGCAGCGGTGCCCGGCAGCTCGGGCGGCAGGCCCAAAGTTGGCGCCAGAGTAAACACCGCAAAGCCGGCCAGCCCCCAGAACAGGCCTTGCGAAGTCTTGCCAGGCGCTCGTAACGTGTACAACGCGGCCAGCATTAGTGCGAAACCGACGGCGACCACCAGATTGCCACCGGTGGTCGACACGATGCGCTGCCAGCCGTCTTCCGGCGACCAGGCTTCATCATCATGCACGTGACCAGCGGGTGCGGCTTCGCCATGTGAATGCTCATGAACCTGCTCAGCAGGCGCGTTCTCGTAGGTTTCGGCTTGCAGGATCAACGGCGTGATCCAGAAACTTTGCAGCAGGGTCAACAGCAGGGCGGCGAACAGGCCTGTGAACCCGGCCGTTTGAGCGATTCGCTTGAACATGGCGTCAGGTCTCAATGGCAAGGGAAGGCGGCGCTGTGCCGGGTGTCGTGAGCGGCATTGTGGACCGCTTCGATATGCGAGAACCCGGCAAAATAGACCAGGCAGGCGCCAAGAATGGCTGCGCTGATGGCGGCGGTCAGACGTTGGCTCTGGGTAGTTGCAGTGTTGGCGGAATGGCTGGTTGTACTGATCGACATGGCGCTTCCCTCTTGATGTCGGCAAGCAGGCATGCGCAGCACTATCCCACTGACGAATATCAGGGGAGTGCAACTGCGCCCGCCCACCGCGGGTTCGTTATTTGTTTCATGTCGGGCCGGTCTCCGGGCTTGCGAGGGGTTGAGCGCTGAATGGCGCCAACCTGCAAGAATCGCCTTCCCATGCCGTGATGCGCACAGTGGATCTGATTCTTCGCTCGCTTACCGTTGCGGGGGCAGCGCCGGACTTGCACAGACCAGAGGTCTGAACTCACCGGTTTCCCGTTTCACCCCGTGAGGGGCACCCGTAACAAGGCATGTAGGAGAGCATGCGCCTGCGTGGAACGTCAATCAGTTGATTGACCTGCCCGCAGTCACTGCGTAGCCTTGCGGGTTCGAGGTTCTCCAGTCTATCTGCGGGTCAGACGATTTGGAGCTAAGACGGGAACGCGGTAATGCCGCGGCTGCCCCCGCAACTGTAAGCGGTGCTGATTTATCGCACGGTCATTGCACTCTCTGTACAGCCACTGCCCGTCAAGGGCGGGAAGGCGCAATGACTGCCCTGGAAGCTTTCCATGGGTACCGCAAGCCAGGAGACCTGCCTCGATTCGGGCCTTGAGCCCGACGAATTCTCACTACAACCGGGCGGGGTGATCCGGTGGCGAATCGTATCTCTGTGGCTACACATCTGTGGCTACACAGGGTTTTCGTCCCGCTTGCCCGCCGTATTGCCAAAGGGCATCCGATGAAAACACTGGCCAAACTTCCCGTCACTATCGTTACCGGCTTCCTCGGTTCGGGCAAAACCACCTTGCTGCGCCATATGCTGGATAACGCGGAAGGTCGACGGATTGCGGTTATCGTCAATGAGTTCGGCGAGCTGGGCATCGACGGCGAAATCCTCAAACAATGCACCATTGGCTGCACTGAAGAAGAGGCGGTTGGCCGCGTTTATGAGCTGGCCAACGGCTGTCTTTGTTGCACTGTGCAGGAAGAGTTCTTCCCGGTCATGCGTGAACTGGTTGCGCGTCGTGGCGATCTGGATCACATCCTCATCGAAACTTCCGGTCTGGCCCTGCCAAAGCCACTGGTACAAGCCTTCCAGTGGCCGGAAATTCGCAATGCCTGCACCGTCGATGCGGTAATTACTGTTGTCGACAGTCCGGCAGTACTTGCAGGTACGTTTGCTGCATTCCCTGATCAGGTCGACGCTCAGCGCAAGCTCGATCCGAACCTGGATCATGAGTCGCCATTGCATGAGCTGTTCGCCGATCAACTGGCCAGCGCCGATCTGGTCATCCTCAACAAGTCCGACATGATGGACGCGGCCGGTCTGGCTGCGGTGCGCGCTGAAGTCTCCGAAGAGCTGCCGCCTGCGGTCAAAGTCATCGAAGCCAGCAGCGGTCGTCTGCCGATCAATGTCTTGCTGGGGTTGGGGGCTGAATCCGAGCAGCATATCGATGGCCGCAAGACCCATCACGATCACCACGAAGGCGATGATCATGATGACCACGACCATGACGCGTTCGACTCCATTTCCATCAAGCTGCCTCAATCCGAAGAAACCCTGCTGCTTGCCGCGCTGACCCAACTGGTCGTGCAGCACGGCATCTTGCGGGTCAAGGGTTTCGCGGCCATTGCCGGCAAACCGATGCGCTTGCTGATTCAGGGTGTAGGCACGCGTTTCGACAAACACTTCGACCGCGCCTGGAGTGCTGATGAAGAGCGTGCCACTCACCTGGTGCTGATCGGTCAGAAGCTTGATTCTGCGGCACTTGAATCCCAACTGCGCGCTGCGCTAGCGGACTGACCCATGCACCTGTTGAGAACCCAGCCCGGTGGTTTTGTACCGGACGACAGCATTGCCGACCTCGGACAAACCCCCGCCGAGCTGGTGATTCTCTGCAGTGGCGATTCCAGCCTGGCATTGCTCGCCGAAGCGGCGCAGCAACTGCCGGATGATTACCCGAGCTTGCGTCTGGCTAACCCGATGCAGGTTCAGAACCATGCTTCCGTCGACCTCTATTTCGATGAAGTGCTGCGCCACGCCAAGGTCATTCTGATTTCTCTGCACGGCGGGATAGGCTATTGGCGCTACGGTGCTGAGCGACTCATGGAGCTCGCAGCCCGCGGCGTGCAGGTGATCATGGTGCCGGGCTGTGATCGCCATGACCCCGAACTGACTGAGCGCAGCACCGCACCCGCTGAGGATTGCCACCGGTTATGGCAGTTTCTGCGTCAGGGTGGCATGCACAACGCGCTGGAGTTCTACCGTTGCATCGCGAATCGCCTGCTGGATCGGGATTACGCCTGGTCCGAGCCCAAAGCATTGCCGCGTACTGCGGTTTACCACCCAAAAGGCGTCAGCGCCGATCCTGAAATATGGTTCGCTGACTGGGTGCCGGATCAGCCAGTCGCAGCGCTGCTGTTCTATCGCTCACACCTGCAGGCTGCCAATACCGCGTTCATCGATGTGTTTTGCGCCCGCTTGCAGGCGCAAGGCTTGAATCCTTTGCCCATCGCAGTGGCCAGCCTGAAGGAAGCAGGCTGCATGACGGTGGTTGAAGACTGGCTGGACGAGGTCGGGGTTGAGCTGATCCTCAACACCACCGGCTTTGCTCAGTCCAGCCCGGAAACGCCTCATTTGCGGCCATTCCGACGTAACGTCCCCGTGATTCAGGCGATTTGCGCTCAGGATAACGAACCTGGCTGGCGGGCCAGCGAGCAAGGTCTGGGTGCCCGGGATCTGGCGATGCACATCGCGTTGCCCGAACTGGACGGGCGAATCATCAGTCGGCCGGTCAGCTTCAAGGATCTGGCCTGGCACAGTGAGCGCAGTCAGTCGGATGTGGTCTGCTATCGCCCGCAACCCGAGCGCATGGACTTTGTTGCCGAACTGGCGCGTCGCTGGATATTGCTCGGGCGCTTGCCTAATGCTGACAAGCGCGTTGCGTTGATTCTCGCCAATTACCCCACGCGCGACGGACGCATCGGCAATGGTGTCGGCCTCGATACGCCAGCGGCGGCGCTGAATATCCTGCGAGCCATGAAGGGCGAGGGTTATCCGGTTGCCGAATTGCCGGACACCGGTACTGAGTTGATCCACCAGTTGCTCGGTGGCGTCACCAATGATCTGGACAGCATCGACCTTCGTCCCTGCCACCAAAGCATGGCGCTCGACGAGTACACCGCTGCGTTTGAGCAACTGCCTCTGGCCAACCGTGAAGCGGTGATTGCACGCTGGGGCGCGCCGGATAAAGACCCGATGTTCCGCAGTGGGCGGGTGATGATTGCCGGGATCAGGTTTGGCCTGACCTTCGTTGGCATTCAGCCGGCACGGGGTTATCAGGTGGACGCCAGTGCGGTTTATCACGACCCGGATCTTGTCCCGCCCCATGGTTATCTGGCCTTCTATTTCTGGCTGCGCAAGGCCTATGGCGCCCATGCCGTGGTGCATGTGGGCAAACACGGCAATCTGGAATGGCTGCCGGGCAAGGGCGTCGGTCTGTCGGAGACCTGCTGGCCGGATGCGATTCTCGGCGCGATGCCTAATATCTACCCGTTCATCGTCAACGATCCGGGCGAGGGCGCCCAGGCCAAACGCCGTACCCAAGCCGTGATCATCGATCACCTGATGCCGCCGCTGACCCGCGCTGAAACCTATGGGCCGTTGCGTAACCTGGAGTTGCTGGCGGACGAGTACTACGAAGCCCAACTGCTCGATCCGCGTCGTGCCCTGGAGCTGCAACGGGACATCCTCAAACTGGTCCGCGAAACTCAAATCGATCGTGAGCTGGCGCTGGGTGATGCCTTAAAGGATGACGATGCGGCGACATGGTTGCCACGGCTGGACACCTATCTGTGTGATTTGAAGGAATCGCAGATTCGCGACGGTCTGCATATCTTTGGTGAGTCTCCCGCCGGCCGTCTGCGCATCGATACCTTGCTGGCGTTGTTGCGCATCCCGCGAGGTGACGGTCGCGGTGCGCAGTCGAGTCTGCTGCGTGCCTTGAGCAAAGCCTTCGAGCTGGGTTTTGATCCACTGGATTGCGAACTTGCCGAACCCTGGCTGTCTGCCAGACCTGAAGCGCTGCTCGCTGTCAGCACTGATCCATGGCGCACGGCGGGTGATACCCGTGAGCGTCTTGAGCTGTACGCTGCGTGGTTGATCGAACAGGTTATCAGTAATACTGAATTTAGTATTCCCTTTGAAAACAAAGATCTACTGGATATTTTCAATAATCTTAAAGAGGTTGTGGCGCCACGACTCGACGCCTGCGGCCCGGGAGAAATCCAGGGCTTACTGGACGCCTTGAGCGGACGTTTCGTGCCAGCGGGCCCAAGCGGCGCGCCGAGTCGCGGTCGTATAGACGTGCTGCCCACCGGGCGAAACTTCTTCTCGGTCGATGTGCGAAATCTGCCTACCACCACAGCGTGGCGCATCGGGTTCCAGTCAGCAAATCTGTTGCTGGA
Source organism: Pseudomonas quasicaspiana (assembly GCF_021147825.1). Classification (NCBI taxonomy): domain Bacteria; kingdom Pseudomonadati; phylum Pseudomonadota; class Gammaproteobacteria; order Pseudomonadales; family Pseudomonadaceae; genus Pseudomonas; species Pseudomonas quasicaspiana. The sequence goes on along the minus strand of NZ_JAGTPI010000059.1, from coordinate 23,454 downwards.
GAGGCACTTACAAGACAATGGTGATCATTTACGTCAGCTTGGCCTGTCGGTGTGGGGCACCGCAACCATGCGTACTGGCGGAGACGATATTGCTCAGGCTATGGCGTTGATGGGTGTAAGGCCGGTCTGGGCGACGGGCAGTCAGCGCGTTGATGACTTCGAAATTCTGCCGTTGAGCTTGCTGGATCGGCCGCGGGTTGACGTGACGCTGCGAGTCTCCGGTTTTTTCCGCGATGCTTTCGCCAACCTGATCCGGCTGTTCGACGCTGCGGTACAAGCCGTGGCGGCACTGGACGAGCCGGACGATATGAATCCGTTGGCCGCCAAGGTTCGCGAAGAGCGTGCCGCCTTGTTGAGCACTGGCGTCACCGATGATGACGCTGCGCGTCAGGCAGGCTGGCGTATCTTCGGTGCCAAGCCTGGGGCTTACGGTGCGGGTGTGCAGGGCGCGATCGACGGTCGCCTCTGGCAGAGTCGGGATGATCTGGCCGAGGTTTATCTGAATTGGGGCGGTTACGCCTATGGTGCCGCCGATGAGGGCACGCCTGCGCGGGAGCGCTTTGCAAAACGCTTGTCGCAAGTCCAGGCGGTGGTGCAGAACCAGGACAACCGCGAGCACGACCTGCTCGACTCGAACGACTACTACCAGTTTCAAGGTGGCATGCTTGCAGCCGCCGAGAGCCTCAGCGGCCAGAAGACTGCCAGCTATCATGGCGATCATAGCCAGCCAGACTTGCCGAAGATCCGGACGTTGAAGGAAGAGCTGAACCGGGTCATCCGCTCCCGCGCGGCTAATCCGAAATGGATCGACGGCGTCAAACGCCATGGTTACAAAGGGGCCTTCGAGATGGCCGCCACCGTGGACTTCCTGTTCGCGTTCGACGCCACCACCGAACTGATTGACGATCACCAATACGCACTGTTGGCCGATGCCTATTTGCTGGACGCGTCGACCCGGGAATTCATTCAGCAGCACAACCCTGACGCCTTGCGGGACATGACCGAACGCATGCTTGAAGCGCAACAGCGCGGCTTATGGCAGGAACCGGGTAATTACCGTGACGCGCTGGAAAGCCTGTTGCTGGACATAGAAGAGAGCTGATGACGTTGCCTGACGAGACTTTGAGCGATACCCCGCATTTCCCGCTGGCCGCCGTGGTGGGGGCTGACGAACTGAAATTGGCGCTGTGCCTGACCGCCATCGACCCGAAAATCGGCGGTGTGCTGATCGAGGGGCCGCGTGGCATGGCGAAGTCGACACTGGCGCGTGGTCTGGCCGATTTGCTGGCCATTGGTCAGTTCGTCACTTTGCCGCTCGGCGCCACTGAAGAGCGGCTGGTGGGCACGCTGGATCTTGACGCCGCGTTGGGCGCAGGCCGAGCCGAGTTTTCACCTGGCGTGCTGGCCAAGGCCGACGGCGGCGTGCTGTATGTCGATGAAGTGAATCTGCTGGCGGATCATCTTGTTGATCTGCTGCTGGACGTTGCGGCCAGTGGCATCAATCAGGTTGAGCGTGACGGTATTTCCCATCGCCACCCAGCGCGATTCGTGTTGATTGGCACCATGAACCCGGAGGAAGGCGAACTGCGTCCTCAACTGCTGGATCGCTTTGGCCTGAACGTGGCATTGAGCGGGCAGACCTTGCCGACCGAGCGCGGGCAAATCATCCGCCGCCGTCTGGACTTCGACAGCGACCCGCAGGCCTTTTGCGCGCAGTGGAGTGAGCAACAACAGGCGCTAAAGCTGCGCTGCGAACAGGCACGCAAGGTTCTGGGCAACATCGAGCTGGATGATCAGTCACTCACGGTCATCACCGAGCGCTGTTTTGCGGCGGGTGTCGATGGCATGCGCGCTGATCTGGTCTGGCTACGCGCCGCCCGTGCCCATGCGGCATGGCGCGGTGTGTCAGCGATTGAAAATCAGGACATTGACGCCGTGGCAGAGTTTGCCTTGCGTCACCGACGCCGTAATTCTTCTCAAGAACAGCCGCCTCCCCAGGATCAGCAGCCGCAACAACCTGCATCGCAGCAAAATCCGTCAACTCCCGAACCACAGTCCGCGCCGGATCAGGGGCAGGGCAGTTGGGGGGAATTGCCTGCGCAGGCCACGCCGACAGGCGCTCGTCGTGAAGTGCCGAGCTGGCCAAAAAAGCCCTAGGCATCCGTCCTCGCACTGTTCCGGGGATGGATGCCAAGCCCCGGCGCGGTAAAGCTCCCGGTGGTCGAACTGGCGCGTTGCGCAGCGGTGCCGACGGAGCCATTGCCTGGTTGCCGACGCTGTTACGCGGGCGGCCCAAGGTTCGCGCCGATCTGATCCGTCAACCCAGAAGTCAGCAGCCCGGTGAGTTGTGGCTGGTGATCGTCGACGCTTCGGCCTCGACCAGGCGCCATCAGGCCTTGGGCCGGGCTAAAGGGTTGTTGGCTCAACTGTTCGACGACGCTTACCGTCGTCGTGTACGTCTGGCGTTGCTGACGGCGAACGGCAACACGCCGCGCTGGCAACATCAGGGCCTCAAGGCATCCCGTGCATTACAGCCCTGGCTGGACGAACTGGGCGCGGGTGGTGGCACGCCATTAATCGATGCGTTTGATCAGGCACGCCAGTGGCTGGATAGACGCAAGAAGCAGCATCCTGCCGAGAAGCAGCACCTTCTGGTCATGACGGACGGACGGGTCAAGGATTCAGGCGGGTTACCGCCATTCAACTGCCCGGGCCTGCTGATCGATATCGAAAGCGGGCCGATCCGCCTGGGAAGGGCACAGCAGATGGCACAGAGCCTGGGCGTTGAGTATCAGCACATCGATGAGCTGAAGGCTCGTTAGGCAGGCAGACCTGCCGAACAGATGGAATGCGGCCTGTGTAACTTGCTCCGTGCCCTGAAGCAGCGCCGTCGCAAAGCAAACATTGGACCTGTAGGAGCGACCGGGGTGGCGTTCCACCTTGCCCGCGACTCGGTCTGTGAGTCGATGAATTTATCGTCTGTGCTGACGCGATCGCGGGCAAGCGCGCTCCTACAGAAAAGCATTTCGAATAAGGTGACTGCGTTGACTTCAGGCAGGCATGGTCCACGGCTCGAGGCGGTGGCCTTCGTTGCTGATTTCAGCACGGGCCAGTTCGAGTTCGTTGGCCAGGCGCTTGGCATCGGAGTAAGTGCTGCGCGCGATCTGGCGGCGGCCAATACGATTGCTGGTACGGTCGATGACCGTCAGGCTCAGCTCGCCGTTACCGTCTTGCGGTGCCCAGGCGACGCATTGGAAAGGTTCAAAAGCGTGTCCAGCGATCAAGAGTGCATCGTTGAAGCGCAGTGGGGCGTTCATGGTTATTTCCTCAAGTGCCCATATCAAAATTGTGCGCTGTCGGTTGGGCTTACCGTTCAGCGGGTTACTTGTGTTGATGACACTCGATAGCTGTCAAGTCACACAGGTCGCCGATTATTTTCAGATTTTTTTGAATGCCCCCTGTGTTCACCGTGCGCAAAGCTGAAGTTCGACGAATATTCCAGCACAGCCGCACGGTCCGGAAATATCCACTCTGCGGACCATCAACGGCTAATTACCTTTCGATCTGGCCCCTATAGTCAATCGGTCCAAGCGCCTGTCAAAAATTTGCTAACGTTCAAATCAATATCCTCAACTGACTGTTTATAAAATGATTTTATAAACATGATTATCAAATCGCAGCGCCAAGGAATCCCCATGCATGAATCGGCACCACCACTGCGACGTTTGCTAATTGTTGATCCTTGTGATGATTGTCATCAGCTCATTCCCGTTCTGCGCGCCGCTGGCTGGGATGTCGACAGCAGTACCGTTGAAGCCGCGGTTAGTCGTAGTTGCGATGTAGGTCTGATTCGCCTGATGCCTTATCACTTTGAGCACCCGGAAGTGGTCAAGGACCTGATCACGCGCAGCCACACCGAATGGATCGCCGTATTGACCCCGGATGACCTGCGCCGGGAGAAGATCGGCGATTTTGTCTGTGAATGGTTTTTTGACTTCCATACCTTGCCGTTCGATGTTGCACGTATGCAGGTCACGCTGGGGCGCGCCTATGGCATGGCGCGCTTGAGGGCTCAGGGGGCGGTTTATGTATCAGGGCCCGATCATGAGATGCTCGGCGAAAGTCGCCCCATCCGTGAGTTACGCAGGCTGCTGAGCAAACTGGCGCCTACCGAATCGCCAGTACTGATACGTGGCGAGCCCGGTACTGGCAAGGAGCTGGTGGCGCGCACACTGCATACCCAGTCCCATCGGCGCAGCAAGCCATTCATTGCGATCAACTGCGCGACGACGCCCGAGCACCTGCTTCAGGGCGAATTATTCGGCCACGAGAAAGGCGCGTTCGAAGGGGCCAATGAACTGAAAATTGGCTGCATTGAGGCAGCCGATGGCGGCACGTTGTTTCTCGATGAAATCGGGGACTTGCCGATGGAGCTGCAGGCCAGTCTGCTGCGCTTTCTTCAGGACAAGCAGGTTGAGCGCGTCGGAGGCAGAGAGGCCATCGTTGTGGATGTCAGGGTGCTGGCCGCCACCCACGTTGATCTTGAGTCCGCCATTCGCAAAAAGCGCTTCCGCGAAGACCTGTATTACCGCCTGAATGTGCTTCAGGTTGGCACGGCACCGTTACGCGAGCGACACGGTGATCTGGCATTGCTGGCCAATCATTTTGCGCATTTCTACAGTCAGGAAACCGGTCGGCGGGTGCGTAACTTCAGTCAGGATGCATTGGTTGCAATGGGCAAGCATGACTGGCCGGGTAATGTCCGGGAGCTGGCCAACCGGGTTCGCCGGGGGCTGGTGCTCGCTGAGGGGCGACAGATTGAGGCCGCTGATCTGGGGTTACTCGGTGACGACGACGTCGTCAGTACGATGGGTACCCTGGATGATTACAAATCCCGGGCAGAGCGGCAGGCGTTGTGTGATGTATTGACCCGCCATAGCGACAATTTGAGCGTTGCTGCCAAGGTACTGGGGATTTCCCGGCCGACATTCTATCGATTGCTGCACAAGCACCAGATTCGTTGAGCTGCTGCGCTTCAGGCGTGTTGGAGCAACTGTTCAACTGCCGCGAAGACCCGCTCACGACGTTGCGTCCAGTCACCGCCGATCACCTGAAAGGGTTGGTGATGCATCTCAAGCCAGTGCCGAGTATCGCGGAAGAATGCCTGTCGTGAACTCAGCTCGGGTTGGCAGCGCTGACCATCGCCGATCCAGTCAACGCCGTCAGGATCGAGCAACAAATGCAGATCGTACTGACGAGCCAGCAGTGCAGGCTCGATCCACGCAGGACAATCCCCGAATAGTGTCTGACTCCACAGAATATTGCTCAGCAGATGGGTATCGAGAATCAGTAACCCAGGCTGAGTGCCACGAGCAGCATCCTCGCTGTCCAGTTGGCCTTGAGCGATTGCCGGGATATCTGCGTAGGTGGTGTCCCGCTGGTTCTGTTCGATGAAAAGCCGTACATATTCCCCTACCAGAAGCCCGCCGAAGCAGCGCTGTATTTCGCCTGCCAGCCAGCTTTTGCCGCTGGACTCAGGACCTGTCAGCACAACAACTTTCATCAAGCCGCTACCTTTTCCGGAGCTAAAATGGTACCCGTTGCCGGTGCGATTGTTCTGAGTGCGGGCATTGCGATTCCTGGGAGGCCGAAAGCGGCGGCGATTGTAAGCGTATACACCGGTTAGCGCAGCGACTCAGCGAAAAAAACGCTGATAGCGGCCACTGAAAACCGGCTTCCATTACGTCAAGGGTTGCACGTCAGGCGTCAATGGCAGCGTCCTGCCTGAAGGTCTGATAGGATCGCCACGCCCTGCGTTGGTTGAAGTTGTAAGCGTCCGTTTTTAACGGACTTTTCACCTTTCGACGGGCATATTTGCGCGCTGTTTGAACATGACAATATCAAGAAGCCTGCTTCGAGCAATGCTTCACTTGGGGGAATGATGGATCTTTGGACCGCCGCTCAGGCATTGATTCTCGGGATTGTGGAGGGGCTGACCGAGTTCCTGCCCATTTCCAGTACCGGACACCAGATCATCGTCGCGGACTTGATCGACTTTGGTGGCGAACGGGCGATGGCCTTCAACATCATCATTCAGCTCGGCGCGATCCTCGCGGTGGTCTGGGAGTTTCGGCGCAAGATCCTTGATGTCGTGACTGGCCTGCCAAAGCAGCGTCAGGCGCAACGTTTCACGATCAATCTGCTGATCGCGTTTCTCCCGGCCGTTGTGCTGGGTGTGATCTTTGCCGACTTGATTCACGAATACCTGTTCAACCCCATCACCGTGGCGACTGCCCTGGTCATTGGCGGTGTCATCATGCTTTGGGCTGAGCGCCGCGATCACGTGGTGCATGCTGAAAGCGTGGACGACATGACCTGGCGTGACGCCCTGAAAGTCGGCTGCGCCCAATGTCTGGCGATGATTCCGGGGACTTCTCGTTCCGGCTCGACGATCATTGGCGGCCTGCTGTTCGGTTTGTCGCGCAAGACCGCTACCGAGTTCTCTTTCTTCCTGGCGATGCCGACCATGGTCGGCGCTGCGGTGTATTCGGGCTTCAAGTACCGGCACCTGTTCCAGCCTGCGGACTTCCCGGTATTCGCGCTGGGTTTCGTAGTGTCCTTTATCTTTGCCATGATCGCTGTGCGTGGGCTGCTCAAGTTCATTGCCACCCACAGCTATGCCGTGTTCGCCTGGTATCGCATCGTCTTCGGTATCCTGATTCTGGCGACCTGGCAGTTCGGCTGGATTGACTGGACCAGCGTGAACGGCTGACGAACATGGATCAGCGTATAAAATCGAACAAAACCGCAACCGCGAAACAGCATCCGTCGCGGTATCCGCGGGTGAAACTGGCGGTCTTTCTCGCCATTTGTGCGTTACCGGTGGCGGGCCTCACCTCGTTGCTGCTCAACGGGGTGTGGTTGCCCGGTGCGATCTATCTGGCGATGAGTCTGCTGGCATTCTTTCTGTACTGGCGCGACAAGCGTCATGCCAGAGCAAATGAATGGCGAACGCCGGAGAAGATCCTGCACGCAGTGGAGCTGCTGGGTGGCTGGCCGGGCGCGTTGGTGGCGCAACAGGCATTGCGTCATAAAACCCGCAAGCTGTCCTTTCAACTGGTGTTCTGGCTGATCGTTGTGTTGCACGAGGTGGTCTGGGTAGACCGCCTGCTTCTCGGCGGTAATTACCTGAGCAGGCATTTCTATTAAACAGTCACAGCTTCAAGCCGTCACAGCTTGAGAGCAACCTGCTGTTTCTTCGGCAGCTTGCTGACTACCAATTGATGGGATCGAGTCAGCAGCTCGCGCAATTCCTCATCGCTCAAGGAGTAGGGTGTGGCGACGCTGATCCAGTAAGCCCGCGCCAGATACGGCGCGGGACGAACGCCTGGCCTGTCGACATACCCGAGGAACAGATCGGGTCCTACCTTGAATGACAAGCCTTTGCCAGCCAGGTCCATCACCGCAAACATCTTGTTGCCAGCGACCGAAAACACCCGTGTGCCGCCCCATTTGTAATCTTCCCGAGCGCCCGGCAGTTGCAGGCAAAACCCGGCGACATCTTCAGTGTTCATTGGTCTGCTCCGTTGTCTTCAGAACATCGCTCCAGAGCGGTTCGTTTTTGAATGCAAGGCTGACATGTTCGATCCACGCGCGCACGGCGGGGAGCATGCCTCGGCGCTGCGTGTACGCGGCCTGAACATTGCCGCTTGGGAGTGACCAGTCGGGCAACAGGCGGATCAACTGACCACTCGCAAGTTCTTCATGGCAGTTCATCAGCGGCAGCAATGTGATGCCCAGGCCCTGTACGGCTGCATTCTTGCGAATAGGAAAGTCATCCACCACCAGACGCGGCTCAATAGCCACCTCGCAACGCTCGCCATGGCTGTGCAGCAACTGAAAATGCACTTTGCGATCCGCCTCGATGGCGCCTAATGCCAGCAAGCTGCCAAGGTCCTGAGGGTGCGTGATGCTGCGTCCGCTGATTAATGCAGGGGAAGCTACCAGTACGGTGCGGGCGGGGTACAGCTGCCGGACAATCAGGCTCGGATCTTCATCGCCAATGTCGCGGACCCGCAGCGCTACATCAATGCCCTCATTCACCAGATCAACCCGGCGATTCACCAGAATCAACTCCAGTTGCACCAGCGGGTGGCGGATCAGGAATTCATTGACCACCCCGGACAGGTTCCAGTGTGTCATCCCCACCGGGCAAGACACCCGCAAACGCCCTCGGGGCTCAGCCGAAAGCGACGCAACGGCTTCGTCGGCCATTTCCGCTTCTAGCAACATCGCCTGACAGTGGCTCAGGTAACGTTCACCCACAGCGGTCAACGCCAGTTTGCGCGTAGTGCGCTGCAGCAGGCTCACGCCCAGACGCAGCTCAAGCTCGGCAATGCGCCGGGACAGGCGGGATTTAGGGATGCCCAGCAGACGTCCGGCAGCCGCGAAACCGCCGAATTCCACCACTTTGGCGAAGTAATAAAGATCGTTGAGGTCTTGCATGCTTAAACTGATTGTCCTGTGTGTAGAACGAACTATCGCATTTATGCCGACTAATCAGCGATTGGATTGCGCTGTAGGATTATCCCCACTTGATCGCCAGCTGGCGACTTTTCAATTGGGAAGCACGTTATGAAACTTTTGCACATCGATTCCAGCATCCTCGGCGATCACTCCGCGTCTCGCCAGCTCAGCCGCAACGTTGTTGAAGCATTCACCGCTGTAGAGCAGAACGCACAGGTAACTTACCGCGATCTGGCCAGCGATTCTCTGAACCACTTTTCCCCGGCAACACTTGCCGCTGCGGGAACCCCTGAAGAAGGCCGTGATGCCGCGCAGAAGCAGGAAGTCGCTAACAACGAGCAAATTCTGCAGGAATTCCTCGACGCTGACGTGGTTGTGATTGGTGCGCCGGTTTACAACTTCACACTGCCTACGCAGCTCAAAGCCTGGATTGATCGCATCGCAGTTGCCGGTCGTACGTTCCGCTATACCGAAACCGGCCCTGAAGGTCTGGCTGGAGGCAAGCAGGTGATCATCGTTTCCACTGCCGGTGGCGTGCACGTTGGCCAGCCGACCAGCGTGGGTCATGAGGACTACCTCAAGGTTCTGTTCGGTTTCATTGGCGTGACTGATTTGAAATTCGTCTTCGCTCATGGTCTGGCTTACGGCGACGAACCACGTGCCAATGCGCTGACTGCTGCGCAAAAGCAGATCAAAGAAGAGCTGTTCGCGACGGCCTGATGGCGTCGGCGGGTCTGACGACTGCGCCTGCCACAGGCTTGCAAAAAAACTCCGGCGTCCATTGGGCGCTGGAGTTTTTTGCGTTATGGACCACGCTGATCAAACAAAAATGCAACGTTTGCCGCCCGCGAGGCTCTTACAGCGGGTAATACATGACTCAATCGGAACAGTTGAATCTTCTCCGATCGTTTCGCCCGATTCACGAGAAACGGATGATTGGAATTTATGACGACACCGGACAAGCAGTACGTAGAGTGGCTGGTTGAACAATCAATGCTCAATGCCGCACGCCAGCGCGCCAGGTTGTATTCGGGGCAGGGCAGATTGTGGCAGCGCCCTTTCGCCGAATCCCGGCCCCGAGACGCGTCGGCGATTGCCTCCGTCTGGTTTACTGCTTATCCGGCGTCAATCATCACTCGCCCTGGCGGCTCTGTCCTTGAAGCCCTGGGCGATGAAACCCTTTGGCATGCCATGTCGGAAATCGGTATTCAAGGCATCCACAACGGGCCGCTGAAAACCTCCGGTGGCCTTCAGGGGCGGCAACATACGCCGACTATCGACGGCAATTTCGACCGTATCAGTTTCGGCATCGACCCTGAATTGGGCACCGATGCGCAATTGCTCAGCCTGAGTCGCATTGCTGCTGCGCATAACGCGGTGGTGATTGATGACGTGATTCCGTCCCACACCGGCAAGGGTTCTGATTTCCGTTTGGCAGAAATGGCCTACGAGGACTATCCGGGCCTCTATCACATGGTGGAAATCCGTGAGGAAGACTGGCAGTTGCTGCCGGACATTCCGGCGGGTCGCGATGCGGTGAACCTGATGCCTGAGGTAGTGGATGCCCTGAAGGACAAGCACTACATCGTGGGCCAGTTACAGCGGGTCATTTTCTTCGAGCCAGGCGTCAAGGAAACCGACTGGAGCGCCACGGGTATTGTCCAGGGCGTGGACGGCAAGGCGCGGCGCTGGGTGTATCTGCACTACTTCAAGGAAGGTCAGCCTTCACTGAACTGGCTGGACCCAAGCTTCGCAGCTCAGCAAATGATCATTGGTGATGCGCTGCATTCCATTGACGTCATGGGCGCGCGGGTTTTGCGTCTGGATGCCAATGGCTTCCTCGGCGTGGAGCGCAAGGCTGAAGGTAATGCCTGGTCCGAGAGTCACCCGTTGTCGATTACGGGTAACCAGCTATTGGGGGGCGCGATCCGCAAGGCGGGCGGTTTCAGTTTCCAGGAACTGAACCTGACCCTGGATGACATCGCGTCGATGTCCCACGGCGGCGCCGATCTGTCATACGACTTCATCTCGCGCCCGGCCTATCAGCACGCACTGTTGACGGGCACCACCGAGTTCCTGCGTTTGATGCTGCGTCAGGTTCACGCGTTTGGTATCGATCCGGCGTCGCTGATTCATGCGCTGCAGAACCATGACGAATTGACACTGGAGCTGGTGCATTTCTGGACGCTGCACGCCCATGACACGTACCACTATCAGGGCCAGACGCTGCCGGGCAACATCTTGCGCGAACATATCCGCGAGGAAATGTACGAGAAGCTGACAGTCGAGCACGCTCCGTACAACATGAAGTTCGTCACCAACGGCGTGTCCTGTACCACCGCCAGCATCATTACGGCTGCGCTGGGTATCCGCGATCTGGACGCCATTACGGAAGAAGACATTCAGAAAATTCAGCACATTCATTTGCTGCTGGTGATGTTCAACGCGATGCAGCCCGGCGTATTTGCATTGTCCGGGTGGGATCTGGTTGGCGCATTACCGGTGCCTGCCGAGCAGGTTCAGCATTTGATGCAGGATGGCGACACCCGCTGGATCCATCGTGGCGCTTACGACCTGGTCGAGCTGGACCCTGACGCGGAGTTCTCTGCGGGTAACATGCCGCGCTCCCGCACCCTTTACGGCAGTATCATCAGCCAGCTACAGCGCCCGGATTCATTTGCCTCGCAACTCAAGAAGATTCTTGCTGTGCGTCGGGCTTATGACATCGCTGCGAGCAAGCAGATTCTGATTCCGGACGTTGAACACCCAGGCTTGCTGATCATGGTCCACGAGCTGCCAGCCGGGAAGGGCACGCAGATTACTGCGTTGAACTTCAGCTCCGAGCCGATTGTGGAAACTTTGCATCTGCCAGACATCGCGCCCGGCCCGGTGGTAGACATCATCAACGAACGGGTCGAAGGGGATCTGACTGAACAGGGCGAATTCACCATCACTCTGGATGCCTACGAAGGCCTGGCATTGCGGGTGGTAAGCGCATTCCCGGCGTTCTGATTGTCGGTTTCTGCACAGACTTTGCGGCTCCGTTGACGAAATGACGACATATCTGGCCTGATAATGCCCCGATGTAAACCGTCAACGGAAGCTGCATGGATATCAAACACAGTCTCAAACAGCGCATCGTCATCGTTTTCACGCTGATGAGTACTCTGGTTGCCTTGATCTTTGCGGCAGGCATTGTCGTTACCGTTCACCTGGTAGGCAAAAAGTTGACCGCACTTTCAATGAATGGCGACCTGCACAGGTTGCTGTTGATGGACGACGTCGCCAACTGGACTCACCGTCCGGAAAAGGATTCGTTTTTCTACATACAGGACGCGTCCGGCCTCTTCGCAATGCCCGAGAGCCTCAAGCCATTGAAACCCGGCTTTCACCGGATCAAAAAAGACAATGTCGATTATTACGCCATGGTGGATATGGTCGACGGTCGTCAGTACGTATTGCTGCGGGATCAGACCGCAACCATTCAGCGCGAGCGTATTCTGTTCGCCATCGTGCTGGTCGGGTTCGTCCTTAGCGTCTTGTTGGCGTTACTACTGGGCCGACTCCTGGCGCAACGGGTCATGGCGCCGGTGGTGAAGCTGGCGGGCGAGGTGCGTGATCGTGACCAGGCCATGGATGCGGCGCCGACACTGGCAACGAATTATGCTCATGACGAAGTCGGCGAGCTGGCGGTGTCTTTTGATGAAACCCTGGGCCGTCTGCGTGCTGCCTTGACCCGGGAAAAGATGTTCACCAGCGACGTCAGCCACGAACTGCGCACTCCGTTGATGGTGTTAGCCAGCTCTTGTGAGCTGCTGCTGGAAAATCCTGCCGTTGATCCGCGCTCCCGTAACCAGGTGTTAAGAATATCCCGCGCCAGTGAGGGTATGCGCCAACTGGTGGAAACCTTCCTGTTGCTGGCGCGGATCGACACCGAAGTACCCGGCCACGGTCCACGCGCAACGCTGGTTACGGTCGCCGACGAGTTGGTGGACATGTGGCGCAAACCCATTGAAGAAAAAGGCCTGACCTTGCGTTACGAGCCGGGTGTCGGCTCGGATCGTTTATATAACGCAACGCTGCTGCACTCGGTCATGAGCAATCTGCTGCGCAATGCCTGGCATTACACCGACGAAGGTTTCATCTTTTTGAGCTTGAAGGGTGATCGCTTCTCCGTGGAGGACAGCGGCATCGGCATACCCCTGGAAAAACAACAGGCCATGTTCCAGCCTTTTGTCCGGGGCGATGAGCAGCGCGGCGAAGGGCTAGGCCTCGGCCTTTCCCTGGTGCAGCGCATCTGCGTCCACCAGGGCTGGTCGGTCAACCTTGAAAGCCGGATACCGCAGGGATGCTGTTTCGAGGTGAGCTTGTCTGCCTCAGCAGTGTCCGCAGATAGACCCGATAGCGTCCGTAAGCCGGCTTCAGCAAGCCAGCCCGCCTAGGTACTGATACGTAAAGTCGCAACCTGAACAACCTATTTATCTTGAGAGCAGCTCTGCATGACCACTCTGAAAATCACTGCCGGCGGATACGAGTTTCTCGCTGAAACCCATCCTGATGCGCCGCACACCGTTGCTGCGTTTCTGAAGTTGCTGCCTTACCGGCAGAAGCTGATCCATGTGCGCTGGAGCGGCGAGGGCTGCTGGGTTCCACTGGGTGAGTATCAGTTGCTGCTGAACGATCAGCCGATTGGGTTCGAAAATCACACCAGCCACCCTTCAGTGGGCGACATTCTTTTTTATCCGGGCCCTTACAGTGAGACTGAAATCCTCATCGCCTACGGCTCGTGCTGCTTTGCCAGTAAAATGGGCCAGTTGGCCGGTAACCATTTCCTGACCATCGTGCAAGGCAAGGAAAACCTGCGTGCCCTGGGCGTGAAAACCCTGTGGGAAGGCGCGCAGGACGTGCTCTTTGAGCAGGTCTGAGTCGCCCGGTATGATGACTCAACTCGCTGAATCAATACCCAACGCAGAGGACAGCCGCACCTGTGCGCGCGGCGCTTTTCTTGCTGATGCCGGATTTGCCGATGCCGTTCTGGAGGCGTTGCCCGCAGATGCGTCGGCACGACGTTATTTCCGCCTGCAAGGTGCCGGGCTGTTGCTGATGGATTCGCCGCCACGCAGCGAACCCATCGCGCCATTTGTGCAGGTGGCCGGTTATCTGCACAGCATCGGACTGTCAGCCCCGGGCTTGCGCCAGGTGGATGAACAGGCCGGACTGGCGTTGATCGAGGATTTTGGCAACGCCACGTACACTCGGCTGCTGGCTTCAGGGCATGCGGAAGAAGCCTTGTACGGTCTGGCCGTCGATGCGCTGGTGGCTTTGCATCGGGCGCCCGCCAGCACCGGGTTGCCAGTCTACGATGCGCAGAAATTGAGCGCTGAATGTGCACTGTTCATCGATTGGTATGCACCGTTGTTGATCGGCAAAGAGGCCGCTCTGGCGCTGCGTGGACGCTATCTCGAACTGTTTGCCGAAGCCTGCCGTGACGTGGCCGAACGCCGTGAAACGCTGGTGCTGCGTGACTTTCACGTGGACAACCTGATGCTGCTCGACAGTCGCCAGGGCGTGGCGGCTTGCGGCCTTCTGGATTTTCAGGACGCGTTGGTGGGTTCAGCAGCTTATGACCTGATGTCGTTGCTGGAGGATGCGCGTCGCGACATGTCCGAGCCGCTGCGCGCAGCATTGTTCAGCCATTACCTGATGCAGCGCCCGGAACTCAATGTGCCGCTGTTCGTTGATGATTACCGGCGGCTCGCCGCGCAACGGCATGCCAAAGTACTGGGTATCTTCGTGCGCCTGGCCGGGCGTGACGGCAAGCATGGCTACCTGGCGCACCTGCCGCGAACCCTGCGCCTGTTTGTGCAAGCGCTGAGGGCGCCCGCGTTCAATGAACTGCGGGAATGGCTGGACCTGAACGTGCCAGGCTGGCGCGATGACTTGTCTGCCCAGACTCTGGATGAGTTGCGAACCACGCCTTATCGTCAGTGACAGGCTTTCGATTGTCCGGGTCCTAGCCTGCAAAGGCACGCCACAGGGCCCAGGCAATCAGCAGCCATATCAGCACAATGCAGGTTATGGTCAACCACTGGCCTTTGAGCTGGATTCGCTTACCGGCCATGGCCTCAGCTTCAGGTCGGCAGCGCTGTTGCAGATCATCCGGAATCAGCCGCAGGGCGAGGGCGATGCCCAGCGGTAAAAGAATCACATCATCCAGAAAACCCAGCACCGGGATGAAATCCGGAATCAGGTCGATAGGGCTCACGGCGTAGGCCACCGTCACCAATGCGACGATTTTTGGTAGCCAAGGCATGTCGGGTTGACGGCAGCAGAGCCAGAGCAGAATCAGATTGGCTTTGAGGCGGCGGGCCCAGAGTTTCAGGTGGTTGACGGTGTTGCCGATCATCAAGCGGGCTCTTCGTGCGGGATGTTATGACGTTTTGAATTGATCCAGATCCCGTAGGTGCTCGTGAGCTCCTACAGACGGTATTCTTCAATTCAGATTCAAAGGCTACCGAAACAAACCTGCTCATGAAACACAAAGGGCAGGTCCGGTAGCGACGTGAATTCGCGGATCAATGTTCGATATTCTGCATCAGGGTCCAGATCAGCGAACTGTTCTGGCCAGAAGATTTTTGCCAGCCATTGTGCCCCGACGATGTTGAAAACGCTGTTGTAAAACTGGTGATTGAGGCCCTGTACGCATGATTTTGGCGACTTCGCAGTGGCGGCAAAGCCGGGACGGGACATCAAACGCTGCATTTCGCTGTTGATCCGTTCCGTATTGGCACCGTAGCCAAAAGGTATCGCGGTGACGCCGTTGCGCAAACGCTGTGTGCCCGTCATCAAGTAAACGTCGGGTTTGCTCAGGATCAGGGTTTCCAGCGCCACATCGGCTGATTCGCTGCGCAAGTAGCGGGAGCCAAGGTTGATTGCACCGATGTCCTCGATCAGCAATCCCCAACCGGCACGGGCCTGAGTGTGGCAACAGCCGCCAGATCCGGCTTGCCCGGCTCGGGCTTCGACGAACACTTTAGGCGCCGGCAGATCAGCGGTTTTCTCGCGCAGCTCTGCCAGTTGGCGACGATAAACCTGCAAATACGCTTCGGCGTTGTCTTCTTTACCCAATACACGCCCCAGCAATTCCAGACTACGGGGCACGTTCACTAATGGGTCCAGCTCGTTGTCGACGTAGATCAGCGGAATGTCCAATCGCTCAAGTACGCTGTTGAGTACCGTGTTTTCGATGGCTGCCCGACCACTGAGCCGGGCAATGACCAGGTCCGGGTGGGTGCGCAACAGGCTTTCGATGTCCAGCTGGCCTGTGTCGGGGAAATCCAGGTCCTTGATCTGTGCAGCGTGCGGCCAGCGTTGACTGACCACATTCCACAGGCCAGGGTCGGAACTGGCGAGATTGTTATCCCAGGCAATCACCCGGGCCAGCGGGTTTTCGCGTTCCAGCAGGGCCAGCGACAAAAGGGTATTGCTGTCCTGCAACACGATACGTTGCGGAGCGTGGGCCAAAGTGACGCTGCGCCCGGCAAGATCGATGACGGTGAGAGGATAGTTGGCGGCTTGAGCTGCAGAGCAGAGTAAAAACAGCAGGCCCAATGTCCTCAATGCCACGTCCCTTAAAAAAACGCACGAAGTCACTGACACCCCCCAATACCCCTGTGGGAGCTGGTCTTGCCCGCGATAAGGCTGCACGAGATATACCTAATATCTGCGGTGCACTTATCGCGGGCAAGCCCAGCTCCCACAGATTTCGCGTCATCCAGTGGGTCCGTTGTTGGGGAGAGCTGCAATATGCGCTTCATGCCACAGACCCATCCACATGAATCTGCACCCGGCCCTGGCTGCAGCGCTCGACCCGCGCCTGGACCCGATAGACCTGCTCCAGCATGGTCGGCGTGAGGGTATGTTCGGGTGTGCCCGCTACATTCAGGCGGCCACGCTCAAGCACCATGATCTGATCGGCCCAGCGCGCCGCCAGGCCTAGGTCATGGAGGACAACCACGACGATCCGGCCTTGATCGGCTAGTTGGCGGACCATGCTCATCACGTCGTTTTGATAGCGCAAATCCAGCGCACTGGTGGGTTCGTCGAGCAGCAACAAACGTGGCTGGCGAATCACCGCTTGAGCGAGGCTGACCATTTGCCGTTGTCCACCGGACAGACTGTCCAGGGGTTGCAGGGCCAGATGCAGGATGCCCAATTGTTCAAGAACGGCGCAGGCCTTGTTTTGTTGTTCCCGGGCGCTGCCGACTGTGGCCAGTGAGTCGCCCCCGCGCAAGGCGCCGAGCAGGGTTTCCAATACGCTCAAGGCAATGCCATCGGGCAAGGTCTGGGGCATGAAGCCCAGAACAGCAGCGCGTTCGCGACGCTTGCAACGCAGCAGATCGAGATCACCCAGACGAATCTCTCCCGTCGCCGACAATAGCCCGGCAAGGCTGCGCAGCAGAGTCGATTTGCCTGCACCGTTAGGGCCCACCAGCGCTACGACTTGACCCGGCGCAATATCCGGCAGGTCAATGCCATGCAGCACCGTGCTGTGTTTGTAACCAACAGTCAGATTACGTACCGTCAACTGGCTCATGTCCGGCCTCGCTTGAGAATCAGGCTCATGAACAACGGTACGCCGACGACGGCGGTTACGATGCCGATGGGCAGTACCACGCCCGGAATCAGCTGTTTGCTAACAATGGCCGACAGCGACATGATCAACGCGCCCATCAAGGCGCTGACCGGCAGAAAGAAACGGTGATCTTCGCCAATCAGCATGCGGGCAATGTGCGGCCCCACCAGCCCGATAAAGCCGATGGTCCCTACGAATGCCACCGCGGTTGCGGCCAGTAGACTGATACGCAGCAACGCCCCTAACCGTAACCGGGCAACATCAATGCCCAGCGTTTCGGCACGCTCGTCGCCCAGTCGCAGCGTAGTCATCTGCCACGACGCGCGCAGGCTGAATGGCAACACCAGAAAAAACACCACGGCCAGGGTCTGCACTGCAGGCCAACTGGCGCGGCTCAGGCTGCCCATGCTCCAGAACACCAGTTGTTGCAAGGCATCTGCCGAGGCCAGGTATTGCAGCAGCGCAACCATGGCATTGAAGCTGAACACCAGCGCAATGCCAAACAGCACCAGCGACTGCACGCCGCCAGTGAGGCTGGCGACGGCCTGTAACAACAGCACCGACGCAAAAGCGAAGATGAACGCATTGGCGGTAATCAGCCAACTGCCGGGCACGCCGGGAATTCCCAGATCCAGCACAATGGCCAGCGCCGCGCCAAAGGATGCTGCCGATGACACGCCCAGGGTAAACGGACTGGCCAGCGGGTTATTGAGGATGGTCTGCATCTCGGCCCCGGCCAACGAAAGCGCCGCGCCCACCAGCACGGCCATCAGCGCGAACGGCAGGCGCAATTCGCGGACGATCACCTGAGTATCCGGATCAACGCTGACCGGATCGAATATTGCCAGCAAGACTTCACTGGCAGCGAACCGGGTAGTGCCCAGCGTGATGTCCGCCACCAGACACGCCAGTAACGCGAGCACAAGAGCGCCACAGATCCACAGGCGTTTACGCAGGATTTTGTTGTAGGCGACCTGCAGTGTTTCAGCGTTCAGGGCAGGTTGGGAACGACTCAAAACTTCGCACTCACGCTGGCGATGAACGAGGCGGGTGCGCCCGCGTAGTTACCGTCGGTATTGGCTGCGGTTTCGATATATTTGCGATCCGTCAGGTTGCGGCCTTTGAGTGAAACCCGGATGTTTTCGTCGATGTCGTAGAACACGCTGGCGTCGATCCTGGCGTAGCCGCTCACGTCGTAGCTGTTGTCGATATCGCCCTGACGTTCGCCCACGGCGATGACGCCCGCGCCGAAGCCGAGACCTTTCATGGGGCCGTCTTGTAGCTGGTAGCTGGACCAGATCGAACCGCTGAGGATCGGTACGCCGTCCAGACGGTTGCCGGTTTCGATTGTCGTGTCCTTGGTGACTTTGGCGTCCAGTGCGCTGACGTTACCGATGATTTCCCAGCCATCCAGAGGAGTGCCGCTGACATCGAGTTCAGCCCCGCGCACGCGCTGCTCGCCAGTCTGTACCGAGTAGTTGTCGTCTGTGGGATCGGTTGCTGCCACATTCTGCCGGGTGATCTCGAATACCGACAATGTGGCGCTGAGGCGGTCAGGGATCAGGTCAAACTTGGCGCCAACTTCATACTGCTCACCTTCCTCAGGGTCCAGAGGGCTGCCGTTGCGCTGGGTGTCACTCTGCGGAGTGAATGAAGTGCTGTAGCTGGCGTAGAGTGCCAGCCAGTCAGTGGGCTGATACACCAGGCCCAGTCGAGGTGAAACTTTGGACGGGTCCAGGTTGGTTGGGGTCGACACACGACCCAGGCCCGTGATGGGATTGACGACGGTCGTCGTATTACGCTGCCGCGTATCGTCGTAGCGCGCCCCCACAATCAGCTTCCACTGTTCACTCAGATCGATCTGATCCTGCAGATAGAAGCTGTAGGCTTCCAGTTGATAATCGGTTTCTTCGTTGAATGAGAACGGGCCGGGCCGGGCGCCATAAACCGGATTGAAAATATCGATCGAACCCAATGTTGCTCGATCCGTAGCCACGTTGCGCTTGCCGTCGATGTACTCGAAACCTGCCAAAGCTGTGTGTTTCAGGCCACCGGTGGCGAAGCGGGCAATGGCTTCGAACTGCATGTCCAGCGTCTTTATGCGCTCGTCGCCATCGGTTGCACGACGAGCAAGGGTGCGGTTGTCGTCCTCCAGTCCGCGCAAATCCACGACATAACGATTCTTGTGGGACTGATCCCAGCGGGTCATCTGGCGAAGGGTCAGCCAGTCATTTACATCGTGCTCGGCGCGATACCAGACCGACACCTTGTCCGCCTTGTCCCGCGACCAGGGTTCATGCAGATAGCGATCGGCATTCATGTTGATCTTGCCGTTGACCGGGATTAGCCCTCGATCAAAAGGACTGGTCTGGTTGATGTATTCCAGGCCCGCATCCACACGCGTGACATCGCTGGGTTCCCAGCGCAGGGTCGGGGCAACGTAGATGCGTTTGCTGTCGCGGAAGGTGTCGCGAAAACCGCGTTCGGTCTGGGTTGCGACTGTCATGCGCCCAGCCAGGGTTTTGGCTTCGTCCAGAGGGCCGCTGGCGTTGGCTTCAAGCCGATAGAAGTCATAAGAACCTGCCTGCGCCTTGACCTCGGCTTCCGGGGTGAAGCTCGGCTGGCGGGTCACCAGGTTGATCAGCCCACCCGGATTGCCACGGCCATAGAGCACCGACGCGGGCCCCTTGAGGACTTCGACCCGCTCGACGTTGGCCAGATCGCGCAACGCTTCCGGGCGCGACACCAAGGGGTTGATCAACATGCCATCCACCGCATAAGTGGTGGCTTTGAACCCGCGGATGATGAAGCTTTCGGAAGAACCGCCATGGCTGTTGCCACGTTGCACGCTGCTGACGTTGGTCAGGGCATCGCCGAGGTTATTGACCTGCTGATCTTCAAGCACCTGGCGGGAGACCACCTGAATGGATTGCGGAACGTCGCGCAGGGCGGTGTCTGTCTTGGTCCCGGTGGCGCTGCGGGTTGCGCGATAGCCCTGCACCGGGCCGTTCGCATGTTCGATATAACGGTTGGAGGTAATGGTCGACGGCGCAAGGTTGATTGAGCCGCTGGCAGGCTGCGCAAACAGCAGAAGAGTGCGGTCTTCAGTCAGCGACCAGCCCAAACCTGAATCCCTGAGCAACCGGGTCAACGCTTCTCGCTCACTAAGCTCGCCGTTAACTGCTGGTGCGGTTTTGCCGGTCGCCAGTGCGGCGTCAAAACTCAGCTGTAACCGGTTCTGTCTGGCGAATTGCGCCAGCGCCGAAGCCAGCGGTTGTGCGCTCATGCTGTAACGGGCA
The DNA here is from genome assembly GCF_021147825.1 of Pseudomonas quasicaspiana. NCBI lineage: Bacteria > Pseudomonadati > Pseudomonadota > Gammaproteobacteria > Pseudomonadales > Pseudomonadaceae > Pseudomonas > Pseudomonas quasicaspiana. Next base: position 2,994 of record NZ_JAGTPI010000059.1, on the reverse strand, counting down.
GTACCCGGACGTTCAGAAGCTTCGGCAGCCCAACCGTTGCCCATCGGCAGCATGATGAGCAGGGCAAGAGACGGCAATGCAGGTAGGCGTGGCATCAATACGATCCTTCATACGTCTTGATTACGTTTGCGAAAAATTCTCAAACAGATGATCAAAGACGTAGCCCTTCGGGATTTTTTTCAAGGACGGGCGAAAAAAAACAAAATAACTGACAGTGCAGGTGTCCCCATGACACCGCGCTGTAGCGTTGCAAACACGGCTTTCTGTGGGAGTGAGGCTTGCCCGCGATAAGGCTGAACACGGTTTACTTTAGATGGCGTCCAGCCGTATCGCGGGCAAGCCTCGCTCCCACAAGGATCTCATTCATTCAGGATAATTAGTCGACAAAAACAAACCCCAGGCACTTGCGCCCACCCGATTAACGCGCAACCTTAGCCGCTACTGTTTGTGATCTCCAAACAATCCTTCTGATAGCGGGGCAGGAATGGACCGTTTTGATGCCATGCTGGCATTCGCCCGGGTCGTGGAAGCGGGGAGCTTTACCAGGGCGGCTGACACGCTGCACATGAGCAAGACCACGGTGACCCAACTGGTTCAACAACTGGAAGCCAGGCTGCGGGTCAAATTGCTCAACCGCACCACGCGCAAGGTCAATGTCACTGCTGACGGCGCGGTTTACTACGAACGCGTGGTACGGCTGCTGGCGGACCTGGATGACGCAGAGACAAGTCTCTCCAGCGCAGCGTCATTGCCCCGAGGTCGGTTGCGAGTGGATGTACCCAGCCCGCTGGCCAGAATGATCCTGATGCCGGCACTGCCCGGTTTCCATGCAAGATACCCGGATATTCAGATCGATATGGGCGTCAGTGATCGCAAAGTCGATCTGATTGGCGAGAATGTCGATTGCGTGGTCCGCGGCGGTGAACTCAGCGACCTGTCACTCATGGCTCGCCGGGTGGGTGATTTGCAGCTTGGAGTGTACGCGGCGCCAGCTTATCTGCAGCGTCTCGGTACTCCAGTTCACCCTCGCGAGCTTGAAGAGTCTGAGCACCGGATCATCGGTTTCCTGTGGGCGCGCACGGGTAAAGCCTTACCCTATGCCATGCACAACGGCACCGAACGTCTGACGATTAATGGCCGTTACGTGTTGGCGGTGGACGATGGCAATGCGTATCTTGCGGCAGGACTGGCAGGCATGGGCGTGCTCTGGCTACCGGACTATATGGCAAAACAACACATGGCAAGCGGTGAGTTGGTCCCATTGTTCGAACGCTGGAGAATGGAACCCATGCCGCTGTATGTAGCGTTTCCGCCAAACCGGCATATCAGTATTAAAGTCCGGGTATTCATCGACTGGGTTGCAGATCTGATGGCGCAACACGGCCCGGTCGGCGATCGATACGCGATTGATGAGACGGAGAACCGGACGACATGACTGAGCGACGTCAATTCAGTGGTGGCATGAAGGGCAAGAATCTTCGCTATCTTGGAGATGAGTCAACAGCTTCCCGTCAGGCAAAAGCCGGATTCTTGTTGCTCGAACATTTCTCGCTTCCTGCATTCACCCAGGCGCTGGACACCATCATCACCGCAAATCTGCTGCGTCCCGGCTTGTTCGCGACCTGTACCTTTGGCTTGCAGGAGGGCGAAGTGGTCAGTGATCTGGGGCTGGTCATTCGACCTGATGTGCGGCTGACAGCTGCCGGCATAAACGGTCTGGATTTGCTGGTTGTCTGCGGCGGCTACCGGACCGAACTCAAGCATTATCCCGAGTTGACAGCGTTACTGAATACGGCGGCAGAGCAGGGTACTGCGCTGGCGGGTTTGTGGAATGGTGCGTGGTTTCTGGGTGTCGCGGGTTTACTCGACAGCTACCGTTGCGCGATTCACCCGGAACACCGTCCCGCGCTGGCTGAAATCTGCAAGATTACCCATGTCACCAGCGAGCCGTTCGTGGTGGACCGGGATCGTCTGACCGCCGCAAGCCCGTCGGGGGCTTTTCACATGGCGTTGGAGTGGATCAAGACCCTGCATGACAAAGCGCTGGTCGAAGGCATCGAGGACATTCTGTCTTTTGAAGAGTCTCGTTATAGGCGTATCAAGACTTCGGCGCATCTATCGGTCAGCGCGCCGTTGCGTGAGGTGGTGAAGCTGATGGACGCCAACCTCGAAGAACCGCTGGAAATGGAGCAACTGGTGAAGTACTCCGGTCGCTCCCGTCGTCAGGTCGAACGCTTGTTCCGGGAACAGCTGGGCACCACGCCGCAGCGCTATTACCTGGAATTGCGCATCACCGAAGCCCGGCGTTTGTTGCAGCACACTGAGATGTCCCAGGTTGAGGTGCTGGTCGCCTGCGGATTCGTCTCGCCCAGTCATTTCAGCAAGTGCTACAGCGCGTTCTTCGGTTACCGGCCATCGAAAGAGAAGCGGCTGGTTCGTTAGTGTCTTTCATGAGCGCAGTTTTGGTAGACGGTGCCTCAGTGTCCAGGGCACCGCGCTGTCTCGCGGCAAGCATAAGGCCTGTAGGAGCTGCCGAAGGCTGCGATCGCGGTGTGTCAGGATAAATGTTTCGCAGCCTTCGGCAGCTCCTACAGAAAATGCACTTCAATCCAGCGTTTGCATGTTGTTTGATGAGATTGAACTTGTTCGCGAAAGGACCAGTACATCCACAGCAGATGTATGGCTTTGAACACCGCCTTCCCAAATGAATCCGGTCCCACAGGGTATTCGTGATGCTTGCGATGGCCAGCAAACGTCACCGCCATGCAAACCCAATCCCGTGGGAGCGAATTCATTCGCGAAAGGGCCATTACATTCGCAGCACATGTATGGCCTGAAATACCGCCTTCCCGAATGAATTCGGTCCCACAGGGTATTCGTGATGCTTGCGATGGCCAGCAAACGTCACCGCCATGCAAACCCAATCCCGTGGGAGCGAATTCATTCGCGAAAGGGCCAGTACATTCGCAGCACATGTATGGCCTGAAATACCGC
>NZ_JAGTPI010000058.1:0-39020 GCF_021147825.1 Pseudomonas quasicaspiana | reverse complement strand
CAGGACGCCGGGTTAGCCGCATTGGGCCATGGATGGCCCGTTGCGGCGGCCCACGGTTTCAGATCTGCGGGCGGGTACACCGAGCGACAGCGAGGTGCCAAGTGGTGGGGCAAGAGCGTTTTGCTTACTTTTGCGCTGTTCAAAAGTGAGGCGCTGTAAAAGCGCAACCAATATCAGCCGTTACCTAATAACGGATATGCTCACACAATCCACAATCCACAATCCACAATCCACCAACCACCAACCACAAACCACAATCAAAAAACAGCCAATAAAAAAGCCGACCCGGATAACCAGATCGGCTTTCTTGCAACAACAATCCCGAAGGGATTATTACTTGCGGCTAGCCTTGTCCAACATACGCAGAGCGCGCTCGTTGGCTTCGTCAGCAGTTTGCTGAGCTTTCTGAGCAGCAGCCAGAGCTTCGTCAGCTTTGCGATAAGCTTCGTCAGCGCGAGCTTGCGAACGAGCAGCTGCGTCTTCGGTAGCGGTCAGGCGAGCTTCGGTTTCTTTGGATACGCTGCTGCAACCGGTAGCCAGAACTGCTGCCAGAGCCAGAGCAGAGAATTTCAGAGCGTTGTTCATTGTGTTCCCCTTCAAGGAATTTTTTCAAATTAGTCATCTCTCGAAAATGAGAAAATGACCGGCGTACATAGTACCCACTGTTTGTAGTAAGTAAACTGACGAAGCGCAAGAAGCCCGAGATTTTCTCTGCTTTGAAAGTGTTCCGCCTTACTTCTCATGTGTTTTGTATAAAAAATATCCAGCCGCTGCACGCGTACACGTAACCCTATGCCCATGGGCTTCAGAGTCGCAGTCCAGCACTCCTGAGTACCGCAGGTATATGAGGAACATGTATCTGTTTAGCTCATGTCGAGGTGACTTTCAATTCACCCCGGCGTCTCAATCGACAAGCTCCGGCAATGTTCAGTTCAACGCTTCGCTCAATCAGATATTCGGTCGCTGCTTTTTGCGGTCGATTCGCTTGAGCATATTCCCCAATGACGCCTACTATTTGCAGGTGCTCTTTTGTTGGGATCAGCAAAGCTCTTCTCGGTGTCCAAAACAGGCACAGGGTGGCGTAGATGTTCCTTCGCCGGAAAAACATCGGTAAGGTAGGGGTCAAATTCCAAGACCCGCGAGGAGTAGTGATGAGCGAGGCGCTGTCCATCCACCATGATGAGACCGGTCACCAGTTTGAAATCAACATCGACGGTCACCGTGCCTACCTGACCTATATGGACCTGGGTAAGCAGACTCTGGATATCTATCGGACCTTCGTCCCCAATGCCCTGCGTGGTCGAGGCATTGCTGCTGCACTGACCGAACAGGCGCTCGATTACGCCGACAGCATCGGGTATACGGTCATTCCGTCATGCTCTTATGTAGAGCGCTACATGGAGCGCAATCAGCGTCAGGCGGCAAAGATCTGAGTCAGGGTTCAGTCGGTATCGCCGACAGTTGTTGTAACCCGATAGCACCATGAAAAACGCCGAGCATATGCTCGGCGTTTTCGTTTCTGCTGCTTATCAGCCGCGTTGGCGTTTCGGCAGTACGTCCTTGAGCTTGGCATGCATGCTGCGCAAGGTTTTTTCGGTGCTTTCCCAGTCGATGCAGGCATCGGTCACGGATACGCCGTATTGCAGCTCGGACAAATCCTTGGGAATCGCCTGACAGCCCCAGTTCAGATGACTTTCGACCATCAGGCCGATGATCGACTGGTTGCCTTCCAGAATCTGGTTGGCAACGTTTTCCATGACCAGCGGTTGCAGGGCAGGATCTTTGTTGGAGTTGGCGTGGCTGCAATCCACCATGATGTTCGGTTTGATCTTCGCCTTGTTCAGCGCCTGCTCACACAGCGCAACGCTCACCGAATCATAGTTGGGTTTGCCGTTGCCGCCGCGCAATACCACGTGACCATAGGCATTGCCTTTGGTGGTCACGATGGACACGCCACCTTCCTGGTTGATCCCCAGGAAACGGTGCGGGCTGGAAACCGATTGCAGGGCATTGATTGCGACGGTCAGGCCGCCGTCGGTGCCATTCTTGAAGCCCACTGCCGAGGAAAGGCCAGAGGCCATTTCCCGGTGAGTCTGGGATTCGGTGGTCCGTGCGCCGATGGCCGACCAGCTGATCAGGTCCTGCAGGTACTGCGGGGAGATCGGGTCAAGGGCTTCGGTGGCTGTCGGCAGGCCCATTTCGGCCAGGTCCAGCAGCAATTGACGGCCGATATGGAGACCGTCCTGAATCTTGAATGAGTCGTCCAGGTACGGATCGTTGATCAGACCTTTCCAGCCCACGGTGGTGCGCGGCTTCTCGAAGTAGACGCGCATCACCAGATACAGCGTGTCGGAAACCTCTGCGGCCAGTGCCTTGAGGCGTTCGGCGTATTCGTGTGCTGCCTTGATGTCATGAATCGAGCACGGCCCGATCACGATGAACAGGCGGTGATCCTTGCCATCGAGAATATCGCGGACTACTTCGCGGCCCTTGCTCACTGTTTTCAGTGCGGCGGCGGTCAGCGGGATTTCGCGCTTGAGCTGATCCGGTGTGATCAGTGTCTCGTTGGAGGAAACGTTGAGGTCGTCAATCGGTAAATCAGCCATCGTGCTACTCATCAGGTCGCGTATGCCGGCCGCCAACGAACCCCGTGGGGCGAAGCCAGGCATGATTGAGCGAAACGGGGGACCGAACCTTAGCGCGTTAGGCCTTGCCGATACAATGGGCAAACGCCGCTTTATCGAGCCCTGGAGGTGGTTTTTAGTCAGTTTGGCCAGCCGGGCGTGGAATGCCACTATTTGCACCGCATCGGGCAGGCAAGGATAGTGTCCATCTTGATCCGGGAGGCTATGTTGAATCAGCTAGAACTCAGCGACTTTGATGTCGACCAGCAATTACTGCAGTTACCTGGCACTTCGTTGCTGATATTCACCAGCGTCGGTTGCGCGAGTTGTCGTTATGCCCGGCAGCAGTTACCGACTCTGGATCTTGCTCTGGAGCGAATATGCTGGATCGACGCGGCCGAAAGCGGCGGGGCGGTCACGCGTTATGAAGTGTTTCATTTGCCCGCGTTATTCGTCATTCGTGACGGGCAATTTTATGGGGCATTGCGTGCGTCATTGACCGAGGCCAGCCTGCGCCAGGCAATAGTGGAAGCCTTGGCGCGGCAGCCTGATGAATTGCCCTGAACGGTTTTGAACAGGAGAGTCATATGAGTCATGAGCTGAAGCGGCCACGGATCGGCATTATCGGCACGGGTGCTATCGGAGGCTTTTACGGTGTCATGCTGGCAAAGGCAGGGTTCGATGTGCACTTTCTGCTGCGCAGTGAATTCGATGCGGTGGTGCGGGATGGGCTGTGTGTAAAGAGCGCAGTGCATGGAGAGCTGGTGCTCAATCCGGTTCAGGCCTATTCCTCTGCAGCTGATATGCCGCCATGCGATTGGTTGCTGATCGGCGCCAAATCCACCAGCAATGCGGCGCTGACACCCGCGATCCTTCAGGCTGCCGCCCCGGGAGCCAGGGTGCTGGTCCTGCAGAATGGTCTCGCGGTGGAAGACAGCCTGCGAGCCGGGCTTCCTGATTCGCTGCACCTGCTGGGCGGTTTGTGTTTCATCTGTGTACATCGCTCTGGCCCTGGCAAGGTGGTTCATCAGGCGCTGGGTGGCGTCAATCTGGGGTATCACAGCGGGCCGGCTGCCGACGCGGCCGCTCGCCAGGCCATCGTCGAGCAAGGTGCGGGGTTGTTTCATGCAGCGGGTCTGGATTCCCAGGCCATGGTCAATCTTCAGCAGGCGCGCTGGCAGAAGCTGGTCTGGAATATTCCGTACAACGGTTTATCCGCGTTGTTGCAGGCCGGGACTGAAGCACTGATGACGGACTCGCATACCCGGGCGTTGATCCTGACATTAATGGATGAGGTCGTGCGGGGGGCCGAGGCCTGCGGTTATGTGTTGCCTGAGGGCTATGCCCATCATCTGTTCGCCATGACCGAGAAGATGCCGGATTATCAACCCAGCATGTATCTGGACTACAAAGAACAACGTCCGCTGGAGCTCGACGCCATCTATATCCAGCCTTTAAGGGCTGCAACGCAGGCGGGATGTGATATGCCGCATGTGCGAATGCTGTACCAGGCGCTTGCGTTTCTCGACGCGCGTAACAACCGGATCACATAGGGCTCGCGGCGTCCGCCGCCAGTGAAGCCTATGACCTAAACGGCTCGCAGGTAATTGCCGCCACACTCCTTGGGGCGCTGCTAAGCTGATTCCATCTCCGCCATTCTGGCTGTCCGGGAGGTCGTACATGATTCGTTCGATGCTTTATGCCACAGACCTCGGTCTGTACGCGCCTTATGTTATGCAGCACGCGCTGGCACTGGCTCGAACATTCAAGGCCGAGCTCTATGTGGTGCATGTGGTGGAGCCCTTCGGGTCGTTTGCCGAATCGGTACTACAGAGCTATCTGGATGAGGACGCGTTGAAGGATCTGCGCAGTCAGGGGTTGAGTTCAGTCATGGAAGGTATTGAGCAGAGAGTGCTTGATGGTTTTCGTGAAGAGTTGGGCGAAGATCATCAGGATCTGGCGCTGATCAGCACCGTGCGGGTGGTTCAGGGTGATCCGTGCGATGTGATTCTGGGACAGGCTGAAGAGCTCAAGGTCGATCTGGTGATCGTCGGCAGCCATTGTCGTGGGGCAGAGCCCACCACGCCGATCGGTCGCACTGCAGCGCGGGTTCTGCAGCTTTCGCAGGTGCCGGTGTATATGGTGCCGGGTTGTACTCAAAGCGTGCGCAGATTGAATGGTCCGGTCGAATAAAATCGAGCGTGCCTTTATCGCGCAAAGGTGATAAAAAGTTCTAGCTTTGTCGTTACTACCATTAATCCAGTTATATACCGTCGCTGATGCCCTTGGCGTCTTCCTGCTTTGAGGGATTCATATGAAGCTTCAACAACTGCGCTACATCTGGGAAGTGGCGCACCACGACCTCAACGTTTCAGCGACGGCTCAGAGTCTGTATACCTCTCAGCCTGGTATCAGCAAGCAGATCCGCTTGCTCGAAGATGAGCTGGGCGTAGAAGTTTTCGCTCGCAGTGGCAAGCATTTGACCCGTGTAACTCCGGCCGGCGAGCGCATTATCACCACCGCAGGCGAGATCCTGCGCAAGGTTGAAAGCATCAAGCAGATTGCCCAGGAATTCTCCAATGAGAAGAAAGGCACGCTGTCCATTGCAACAACTCACACTCAGGCACGTTATGCGCTGCCGCCGGTGATCAGCAATTTCATCAAGCAATACCCGGACGTGTCGCTGCACATGCATCAGGGGTCGCCAATGCAGATCGCGGAAATGGCCGCTGACGGCACCGTCGATTTCGCCATCGCCACTGAGGCGCTGGAGTTGTTCGGTGATCTGGTGATGATGCCTTGCTACCGCTGGAACCGTTGCGTCGTGGTGCCTCATGGTCACCCGCTGACCAAAGTGCCGAAGCTGACCCTTGAAGTGCTGGCTGAGTATCCGATAGTGACGTACGTGTTCGGTTTCACCGGTCGTTCAAAACTGGATGAAGCGTTCAGCCATCGCGGCCTGACGCCAAAGGTGGTGTTCACCGCTGCCGACGCCGACGTGATCAAGACTTACGTACGTCTGGGGCTGGGTGTAGGCATCGTTGCGAAAATGGCGGTCGACACCAAGCTGGACAGCGATCTGGTGATGCTGGATGCCAGCGATCTGTTTGAGTCGAGCGTGACCAAGATCGGTTTCCGTCGCGGCACCTTCCTGCGTGGCTTCATGTGCGACTTCATCGAGAAGTTCGCGCCGCACCTGACCCGCGAAGTCATGGCGAAAGCGATCCAGTGCCACAACAAGCAGGAGCTGGAGGAGCTGTTTGACGGCGTTGAATTGCCGGTGCATTGATCGGTAAGCTTTGAGGGATGAATGATCCTTGTGGGAGCGAATTTATTCGCGAAGACGGTGGCCCCGATGACGGATCTTCATCTGGAGCATTGGCCTCTTCGCGAATGAATTCGCTCCCACACAGACTGTGTGAAAACTACTGCGCTCGGCAATACTGCGTTAAAAACAGGCGAAAAATGCTCATTTAGAACACCTAGACTCCGCTTTTTCGCCTGTTTTTGCCTTGTCTTGCCGTCGCTCGCTACGTTTTCACACAGTCTGCACAGGTTATGTAATTACCCGACGGATTATCGTCACACCTTCGCGATCAGATTCCCCGAGTGCAGCCCGCATTCCTTCTGCGTGGCTTCCTCCCACCACCAGCGACCTTCGCGCTCGTGCTGGTTCGGCAGTACCGGACGCGTGCACGGTTCGCAGCCAATACTGATGAAACCACGCTCGTGCAGGCTGTTGTATGGCAGTTCCAGCATGCGGATATAACCCCAGATTTCTTCACTGCTCATCTGTGCCAACGGGTTGAACTTGTACAGGGTGCGCTCCGGGGTGGAGAACGCGCTGTCGATTTCCAGTGCTGCAACCTGGCTGCGAGTGCCAGGGCTCTGGTCGCGACGTTGACCGGTGGCCCAGGCTTTCACGCCCGACAGTTTGCGGCGCAGTGGTTCGATCTTGCGCACGCCGCAGCATTCGCCGTGACCGTCCCGATAAAAGCTGAACAAGCCTTTCTCTTTGACGAAAGGTTCGAGCTTTTGCTGATCAGGGGTCATGATTTCGATATCGATCTTGTAGTGCTCACGGACCTGTTCGATGAAGCGATAGGTTTCCGGGTGCAGGCGACCGGTGTCCAGGCTGAAGACTTTGACGTTCTTGTTCAGTTTCCAGGCCATGTCCACCAGCACCACATCCTCGGCGCCGCTGAACGAAATCCACAGCTCGTCACCGAAATGCTGGAAGGCCAGTTTGAGGATGTCCTGTGCCGACTTGTTGGCGTAGGTCGCGGCGAGTTCGGCGACATCGAAGGGTGTGCTCATCAGGCGGTTTCCTAAATATGGCGCTTAGGCGCTCGTAATGACGCGAATGTTAACAAAATCTTTCGACGGGTTGGCCGGTTCATCTCGCCGTTTACGGCATCGAACGGAGAATTCATCGTGGCGTCGAATCGCGATTTACACGTGTAGATGCATTTCGTAGGAGCTGCCGAAGGCTGCGAAGCATTCATCCTGACATACCTCCATCGCAGCCTTCGGCAGCTCCTACAGGATTAAAGAGGCATCATTTTTTCCAGCGTATCCAGCAAAACCCGGACCTTGGTAAACGACTCCTGATACTCGGCCTCGCAATCGGAATCCGCAACGATTCCGCCACCGGCCCAGCAGGATATCTTGCCGTCCCTTGCCAGCAGACTGCGAATCGCGATGGAGCTGTCCATCTCGCCACGCACGTCGAGATACAGCAATGAACCGCAGTACAGGCCGCGGCGGGTAGGTTCCAGTTCATCAATGATCTGCATGGCGCGAATTTTTGGCGCGCCGGTGATGGAGCCACCAGGAAAGCTGCCTGCGATCAAGTCCAGCGCGTCGTGATGGTCTGCCAGCTCACCCACCACGCTGCTGACCAAGTGGTGCACGTTGGGGTAGCTCTCCAGGCTGAACAGTTCCGGCACTTTCACTGAGCCAATACGGCAGCTGCGCCCCAGATCGTTGCGTAGCAGGTCGACAATCATCAGGTTTTCCGCACGATCCTTGGTGCTGGACAGGAGTTCCTGCGCATAGGCCTGGTCTTCGGCAGTATTTGTGCTCCGGGGGCGGGTGCCTTTAATGGGCCGGGTCTCGACGTGGCCCTGGCTGACCTTGACGAAGCGTTCAGGCGAAAGGCTCAGTACCGCGTCGCCATCTGGCAGTGCCTGATAACCGGAAAACGGGGTAGGGCAGGCCTGCCGCAACGCGCAGTAAGCCGCCCACGGGTCGCCTTCGTAGCGGGCCTGGAAGCGCTGAGTCAGATTCACCTGATAGCAGTCGCCTGCGTGGATGTAGGCCTGGATGCGTTCAAAGGCTTCACGGTAAGCGCTGGCACTGATTGAGGTCTCGAACTGGCCGACGAGGGCGAAGAGGTTCGGCTCGGATGCGTGCTGAGCGCTGAACAGCGCAATCAGCCGTTGTCGCTCGGCGTCTGCAAGCGACGGGTGAAACACCAGTTGGCTGGTCTGCTGTTGATGATCGCTGATCAATGCCCAGGCATAGAGCCCCAGTCGTGCGTCGGGAAGTAGCAGGTCATCAAGCGCAGCGCCGGATTGTGTTTCCAGGCGGCGACCGAAGTCATAACTGAGGTAACCGATCAAACCGCCTGCGAATGGCAACTCACAGTCGGCTGGCGACTGCGCCTGGCCGAGGGCGTTCAAGCCATCACGCAAGCGCTGGAAAAATCCGCTGCCGGTTTCTGCGCTGTCCGGCACGAATGTTTGCACGGGCCAGGCGCTGAGCAGGTCGTAGCGGCCGCGGTCGGCAGTCGGCCTGCCGCTGTCGAGAAGAATGGCGCCCGGGGCGTGAAGGATGCGTTGGAAATAATCCGCTGGGTCGGCGCGATAAGGCAGCGAATAAAGTAAGCAGTCAGGCATTCGAGGGTGTCAGTTCGGAGCGCGGGACGGGGATTGTAGTCCTCCGTCGGGATCGCTCCTAGGGGGGGCGTCGTAATTGGGCTGTTACGAGTGTCGTTACGGAGTGGCTGAGTGCTCAGGGCACCTGCACGTGACCAAACAGCTCCTGAACAAACTGTACGCGCTGCTCCGGTGTTTCCTGTTCGCCATTGAGAGCCAATTGCTCCAGTCGCGCTTCAACTGCCTGGGTCCGGTGCGTCAGGCCGCAGTCGTTGGCGATCTGGATATTCAGGCCTGGGCGGGCGTTGAGTTCGAGAATCAGTGGTCCTTGCTCCTGATCCAGCACCATGTCGACGCCGATGTAGCCCAGGCCGCACAGCTCGTAGCACTCGGCGGCCAGCTTCATGAAGCCGTCCCAATTGGGCAATTGAACGCCATCCACGGCATTGGTGGTGTCCGGGTGTTTGGTAATGATGTTGTTCAGCCAGGTGCCACGCAGGGTTATTCCTGTAGCCAGATCGACACCGACGCCAATCGCGCCCTGGTGCAGGTTGGCCTTGCCCCCGGACTGCCGGGTGGGCAGGCGCAGCATGGCCATGACCGGATAGCCCATCAGCACGATGATGCGTATATCCGGCACGCCCTCGTAGCTGATGCTTTTGAAAATCTGATCCGGAGTGACGCGGTATTCGATCAGCGCCCGATCCCGATGGCCGCCCAGCGAGTAGAGCCCGGTAAGGATGCTCGACACCTGATGCTCGATCTCCGAGTGGCTGACGATGCGCCCGGAGACAGTGCGGTAGCGACCCTCGAAACGATCGGCGATCACCAGAATGCCATCGCCGCCAGCGCCCTGGGCAGGCTTGATCACAAAGTCGCTGCGGCCGCCAATGATCTCGTCGAGTTTTTCGATTTCCTTCTCGGTGGAAATAACCCCGTACATTTCGGGCACGTTGATGCCCGCGGCAATGGCTCGTTCCTTGGTGATGATTTTGTCATCGACAATCGGATACAGACTGCGCTTGTTGTACTTGAGCACGTAGTCGGCGTTGCGTCGGTTGATGCCCATGATGCCCCGGGCTTCCAGCGCCTTCCAGGTTTTCCACCAGCCGATCATTTGGCTTCTTCTTGCTTGGATTCTTCCTTGAGGAAGGCTTTGAAGCGAACCAGTTCAGTCAGGCGATAACCGCGATAGCGACCCATGGCCAGCATGAAACCCACCAGAATCAGCAGCACTGCCGGGAAGGTGAAGACGAAATAGATCAGCGCTGGCACGCTCATGATGATGTGCGCCAGGGAGGCCGCGAACAGCGTGCCGATAGCAACTTTCATGGCATGGCCGCCACCGCGCTCTTCCCAGGTGATCGACAGGCGTTCAATGGTCATGGTCAGAATCACCATCGGGAACAGTGCCACTGAAAGGCCGCGCTCCAGACCCAGTTTGTGGCTGAGCACGCTGATGGCTGCAATCAGCACCACCACGAATGTCAGGACCACTGACAGGCGGGGCAGCATTTGCAGCTTCAAATGTTCCAGATAAGAGCGTAACGACAGGCCGAGCGCGGTGATTACCGTGAACAGGATGATGCCGAAGCCAAGCTGGGTTTCCCTGAACGCCAGAGCGATCAGTACCGGGGTAAATGTACCGAGGGTCTGCAGGCCGATGAGGTTGCGCAGGACCAGAATGACCAGCACGCCGATCGGGATCATGACCATGATCATGAAGGTCTGCTGGGTTTCCAGCGGCAGGCCATACAACGAGTATTCGAGGAAGTCGGCGTCAGTGCTGGCATCGGTCAGCTGTGCCAGGCGAATCGCGTTCATCTCGCTGTTGTTGAGGCTGAACGTGACCAGGGCCTTTTTGCCACCCTCGACGCTGATCAGATTGTCGTCGCCGGTCCACCACAGCAGACGGTCATCAGGCAGGCCTTTTTCGCCGGTGTCCGGGTTGAAATACAGCCAGTCCTTGCCGTTGAAGCTGCGCAGCCAGAGTTCCGGGCTTTGCGGCTGGTCAGCCACGAGGCGAATGGTGTGGACCTTTTCCATCGGTACGTGGGCAATGGACAGCAGCAATTCGGTAATGCGTGCTTTGTTGGTGCTGGAGGTATCACCCGCCAGCAGCAGCTTGACGTTGTCATCCTTCAGGTTGTTGACCCGCTTGATGGCTTCAGTGATGAAGGTTTCAACGTCGGCCGAGTGTTGGCGGATGGGCGCGAGCAGTGCTTCGGCAGCGATTTTTTCCGGACCTTCGACAGGAATGCTGTCACGGAAGATCGGACCTTTGGTCTTTAGCCTTTCGCCGCTATAGCGCTTGGTCAGCACCAGGCGGTAATAAAGTGTCTGGTTGCCAGTGGCGCGACGTGCTGACCAGGTGACTTTGCGATTGCCATCGACCCGGTTGACGCTGACGCCGTAATTATTGGAAATGAAGCTTTCGTTGAGGCTGATGAAGTCACGCGCCAGTGGCGGTACGAACATCTGGACCTTCACCGAGTCCTTATTGTTGTTGGCTACGAATTCGACCTTGGCGTCGATATTCCACAAATCGTCGGTTTCATCCTCAGTCATGGGGATGCCGAGCGCCAGAATCTGATAGGCCGTGATCGCGATTCCCAGGGTCACCAGGACGCCGATCAGGATTTTCAGATGCAAAGTCAAAGAACGCATGGGTTTACTCGGTGGTTTGAGCAGTAATTTCACAGCCAGGCTTGCCCGCTGCGTACTTAAGGCTTGGGTCGACCAGCGCATCAAAGCGTTTTAGAGCCTCGGAGCCGATCAAAAGCGGATATTGGAAAGCACTTCTGTCCGTCAAGTTCACTTCAATGGTGCGTAAAGATGCACCCATGCACACATCAAGGCTGATCACCGGGCGCGCCGTGTACTTTTTTTCCTCATCCGCATCGTAATCATCGGCTCGTCGCTTGATCTTGCTGACCCTTGCCAGCGGCCGCTCGATGGGGTGCGCATGGGCATCATCGATCGCCAGATAGAAGCGCACCCAGGTCTCGCCATTGCGTTTGAAATGTTTAATGTCCCGAGCGCTCAGTGAAGCAGTCTTGGCGCCGGTGTCGAGTTTGGCGGCAACTTGCAGGTCGATATCGTTGAGCTGAGCGTATTCGTTCAGACCATAAACGGTCTTGTCGGCTGCCATGCCGTTGATTGATAGCAGAAGAAGGCAGAGCAGGGCGGGGAGGGCTTTGAGTGTCATAAATCCTGGCACATTGAGGGCTGTCATCCGGACATCGCCCTTGAGTCGTTTGTTGGCTGGCGCAGTGCTATTACTGACGATCAGTCGGGGCGGCATTCTAGCATGAAGGTGCGTCTCGCTCACTGCGATGATCCTGTGGGAGCCTGGCTTGCCCGCGATAAGGCAACCGCAATACCTGGATCTTTTGGTGCCCTTATCGCGGGCAAGCCCAGCTCCCACAAACTAGTGTGCTGTAAAGATATTGTCGACACTCTCAAGGTTTTCTTTGACTGGTGGATGATCTATAGCTACTTTTAGCTGAAATAATTCATATGGTGTCGACAATGTTGGATTCGGCCGCAAGCGCTGCTCCAGTGAGCGAAGACTCGGAAACCCTTTCCGAAAACGTCTTCCGTCGCATTCAGTCCGCCATCATCAAAGGTGAGATCGCCCCCGGCAGCAAGATTTCCGAGCCTGAACTGGCGCGCACTTACGGCATCAGTCGTGGCCCTTTGCGTGAGGCCATTCATCGTCTGGAAGGTCAACGGCTGCTGGTGCGGGTGCCGCATGTGGGTGCCCGTGTGGTTTCCCTCAGTCATGCCGAACTGATCGAACTTTACGAAATCCGCGAATCCCTCGAGGGCATGGCCTGCCGTCTGGCGGCCGAGCGCATGACTGCGGAGGAAATCGATGACTTGCGCCGCGTGCTTGAAACCCATGAGCGTGATGCCGCGTTTCAGGCCGGAGTCGGTTATTACCAGCAGGAAGGGGATTTCGATTTCCATTACCGGATCATCCAGGGCAGCGGCAATAAAACCCTGACGCAAATGCTCTGCGGCGATCTTTATCAACTGGTGCGTATGTACCGCATCCAGTTCTCCGCAACGCCCAACCGGCCTCGTCAAGCCTTCGCCGAACACCATCGCATTCTCGACGCCATCGCCGACCGTGACGGCGAGCTGGCCGAACTGTTGATGCGCCGCCACATCGGCGCCTCCAAACGCAATATCGAGCGGCACTATCTAGAGCAGTGTTCCCTGCAACAGCCTGCCCCAACCCGAGGTGAATAATGAATTCCAATAAAACCACTCCTGGTCAACGTTTTCGTGATGCGGTTGCCAGCGAGCATCCGCTGCAAGTGGTCGGCGCGATCAATGCCAACCATGCGTTGCTGGCCAAGCGCGCCGGGTTCAAGGCGATCTACCTGTCGGGTGGCGGTGTGGCGGCGGGCTCTCTGGGCATTCCTGATCTGGGTATCACCGGCCTGGATGACGTCCTGACTGACGTACGCCGTATCACCGATGTCTGCGATTTGCCTTTGCTGGTAGACGTGGATACCGGTTTTGGTTCGTCGGCCTTCAACGTGGCCCGCACCGTGCGCTCGATGATCAAGTTCGGCGCGGCGGCGATTCACATTGAGGATCAGGTGGGTGCCAAGCGCTGCGGCCATCGTCCGAATAAAGAAATCGTGACCCAGCAGGAAATGGTCGATCGCATCAGAGCGGCCGTGGATGCCCGCACCGATGACAGCTTCGTGATCATGGCCCGCACAGACGCGCTGGCGGTTGAAGGCCTGGAATCGGCCCTTGAGCGTGCGGCTGCGTGCATCGAAGCGGGTGCCGACATGGTCTTCCCCGAAGCCATCACCGAGCTGGACATGTACAAGCTGTTCGCCTCGCGGGTCAAAGCACCGATTCTGGCCAACATCACCGAGTTTGGCGCCACGCCGCTGTTCACCGTGGAAGAGCTGCGCAGCGCTGATGTGTCCCTGGTGCTCTATCCTTTATCGGCATTCCGCGCCATGAACAAGGCGGCGGAAAATGTCTACGGCGCGATTCGCCGGGATGGCAGCCAGAAAAATGTGGTCGACACCATGCAGACCCGCATGGAGCTTTACGACGCAATTGATTACCACACCTTCGAGCAGAAGCTGGATGCGCTGTTTGCGCAGAAGAAAGGGTAAGGCGCGACCACCCGGTAGGAGCCAACTTGTTGGCGAAGCGTCGGGTCTGACACCGCCTCGCCAACAAGTTGGCTCCTACCGGGAGCTCTGAGTTCTCAACGAATTGCCAAATCCCTAAAAAATCCAAAATTGGAGAGAGCAATGGCTGAAGCAAAAGTATTAAGCGGCGCGGGCCTGCGTGGTCAGGTTGCCGGGCAGACTGCTTTGTCTACCGTGGGCCAGACCGGTGCCGGTTTGACCTACCGGGGCTATGACGTAAAAGAGCTGGCTGCCGAAGCGCGTTTTGAAGAAGTTGCCTATCTGTTGTTGTATGGCGAGCTACCGACTCAGGCGCAACTGGAGGTTTATCTGGCGAAGCTGAAAAAGCTCCGTGACCTGCCGCCAGCGTTGAAAGAGGTCCTCGAGCGGATCCCCGCAGATACCCACCCAATGGACGTCATGCGCACTGGCGCGTCGATGCTGGGCACGCTGGAGCCGGAAACCGGCTTCGAGCATCAGCGCCATTCAACCGACCGCCTGCTCGCTGCTTTCCCGGCGATCATGTGTTACTGGTATCGCTTCAGTCACGACGGCAAACGCATCGATTGCGTGACCGACGAGGACTCCATTGGCGCGCATTTCCTGCATCTGTTGCTGGACAAGAAACCCAGTGACCTGCATCAAAAGGTCATGGATGTTTCGCTGATCCTCTATGCAGAGCATGAATTCAATGCGTCGACCTTCACGGCGCGGGTCTGTGCCTCGACCCTGTCCGATCTTTTCTCGTGCATCACGGCGGCGATTGGCACGTTGCGCGGTCCGTTGCACGGCGGCGCCAATGAAGCGGCCATGGAGATGATTCAGCGTTTTGACTCTGCCGAAGACGCCATCAAAGGCACCCTTGGCATGCTGGAGCGCAAAGACAAAATCATGGGCTTTGGTCACGCGATCTATAAAGAGTCGGATCCGCGTAATGAAGTGATCAAGGGTTGGGCGAAAAAGCTCGCCGATGAAGCGGGCGACACCGTGTTGTACCCAGTGTCTGAAGCCATCGACAAAACCATGTGGGAGCAGAAAAAACTGTTTCCCAACGCCGACTTCTACCATGCCTCGGCGTACCACTTCATGGGCATCCCGACCAAACTGTTTACGCCGATTTTCGTCTGCTCACGCCTGACTGGCTGGGCGGCGCACGTGTTCGAACAGCGAGCCAACAACCGCATCATCCGACCCAGCGCCGAGTATGTCGGCGTGGAGCAGCGCAGTTTTGTGAGCATCGAAAAACGCTGACCAGAACCCTTTTGTTGCTGACACAAACATTGAACCTGTAGGAGCTCACCGAGGTTACGAGGCCAGCGATGGCGATTTGTCTGACACACCGCTATCGCTGGCCTCGTAACCTCGGTGAGCTCCTACAGGATCGGGTTCAATTTGAATTTTGCATTTGTTTGAAAGAGCTTCTACAGAGCGGGATGTGTGTGCTGCCACTTACACGCTACCCGCCATTTTCTTGAATTTCCCGTGATTGAGGCCCAGCGCCATGAATTCAGAACACCGCAAACCCTTGCCCGGCACCTCACTGGACTACTTCGATGCCCGTGAAGCAGTCGATGCCATCAAACCCGGCGCTTACGACGGCTTACCCTATACCTCGCGAGTGCTGGCGGAAAATCTGGTGCGGCGCTGCGATCCGGCAACCCTGAGCGCATCTCTGGAACAGTTGATCGAGCGCAAGCGTGACCTGGACTTCCCGTGGTTTCCGGCCCGTGTGGTGTGTCATGACATACTTGGCCAGACGGCGCTGGTTGACCTGGCCGGCCTGCGCGACGCCATCGCTCTACAAGGTGGCGATCCAGCACTGGTCAATCCGGTGGTGCCGACGCAGTTGATTGTCGACCATTCTCTGGCGGTTGAGCATGGCGGTTTCGAGCCTGACGCCTTCGAACGTAACCGGGCGATTGAAGATCGCCGCAACGAAGACCGTTTTCACTTCATCAACTGGACCAAAAAAGCCTTCAAGAATGTCGATGTGATCCCGCCTGGCAACGGCATCATGCACCAGATCAATCTGGAGCGAATGTCGCCTGTGGTGCATGCACTGGAGGGCGTGGCATTTCCGGACACATTAGTCGGTACCGACAGTCATACGCCTCATGTGGACGCGCTGGGTGTGATCGCCATTGGCGTCGGCGGGCTTGAAGCCGAGAGCGTCATGCTCGGCCGGGCGTCGTGGATGCGCCTGCCAGACATCATTGGCGTTGAACTGGTGGGCAAACGTCAGCCCGGCATTACCGCAACCGACATCGTGCTGGCCGTGACCGAGTTTCTGCGGGCCGAAAAAGTCGTGTCTTCTTACCTGGAGTTTTTCGGAGACGGCGCTAATGCACTGACCTTGGGCGATCGGGCGACTATCTCCAATATGACGCCTGAATTCGGCGCGACTGCGGCGATGTTCTACATCGATCAGCAAACCCTGGATTACCTGACCCTGACCGGGCGCGATCCCGAGCAAGTCAGGCTGGTCGAAACCTACGCTAAACAGACTGGTCTGTGGGCCGACAGTCTGAAAACCGCCGAGTACGAGCGGGTGCTGAAATTCGACCTGTCCAGCGTCGTACGCAATATCGCTGGACCCTCCAACCCTCATCGCCGGGTGCCAACTTCCGAATTGGCCGCGCTGGGAATTTCTGGCGTCGTAGAAAACGAGCCGGGCCTGATGCCCGACGGCGCGGTGATCATCGCGGCAATCACCAGTTGCACCAACACCAGCAACCCACGCAACGTGATCGCTGCGGGCTTGTTGGCGCGTAACGCCAATGCCGCTGGCCTGACCCGCAAACCCTGGGTCAAATCGTCTCTGGCGCCAGGCTCGAAGGCGGTGCAGTTGTACCTTGAAGAAGCCAATCTGCTGCCGGAGCTGGAAGCCTTGGGCTTTGGCATCGTCGGTTTTGCCTGCACCACCTGCAACGGCATGAGCGGCGCGCTGGATCCGGTCATTCAGCAGGAAGTCATCGATCGCGATTTATACGCCACGGCGGTATTGTCCGGTAACCGCAACTTTGACGGGCGCATTCATCCTTATGCCAAGCAGGCCTTCCTGGCGTCACCGCCCCTGGTGGTGGCCTATGCGATTGCGGGCACCATTCGTTTCGATATCGAGAAGGATGTGCTGGGCATCGACAAAGCGGGTACCCCGGTCACGCTGAAAGACATCTGGCCCAGCGATGAGGAAATTGACGCAGTGGTCAAAGCCAGCGTCAAGCCCGACCAGTTTCGTCAGGTCTACATTCCGATGTTCGAGATCAAGGCTGACGACGGTGAACGGGTCAAACCACTATACGACTGGCGCGCGCCAAGCACTTACATTCGACGTCCGCCTTATTGGGAGGGCGCGCTGGCGGGGGCTCGTCCATTGAAAGGCATGCGTCCGCTGGCCGTGCTCGGCGACAACATCACCACTGATCACTTGTCACCGTCCAACGCGATCATGCTCGACAGCGCTGCCGGGGAATATCTGGCGAAAATGGGCCTGCCGGAAGAGGACTTCAACTCGTACGCGACGCATAGGGGCGACCATTTGACCGCGCAGCGTGCGACCTTCGCCAACCCCAAGCTGATCAACGAAATGGTGCTGATCGACGGCAAGGTCAAGCAGGGCTCGCTGGCACGTATCGAGCCGGAAGGTCAGGTCACGCGAATGTGGGAGGCGATTGAAACCTACATGGAGCGCAAGCAGCCGCTGATTATTATTGCGGGCGCAGATTACGGCCAGGGCTCCTCTCGTGACTGGGCGGCCAAAGGTGTGCGGCTGGCCGGTGTCGAGGCCATCGCCGCCGAAGGTTTCGAGCGCATACACCGCACCAATCTGGTGGGTATGGGCGTTCTGCCGCTGGAGTTCAAGCCGGGTGTCGATCGCCATACGCTGAGCATTGATGGCAGCGAAACCTACGACGTGATCGGCGAACGTATTCCCCGCAGCACCTTGACGCTGGTGATCCATCGCAAGAATGGTGAGCGAGTGGAGGTGCCGGTGACCTGCCGTCTTGATACGGCTGAAGAGGTGTCGATCTACGAAGCAGGTGGGGTTTTGCAGCGTTTTGCGCAGGATTTTCTTGAGGCGGCTACAGCCTGAAGATCGCCCATATCTTGATTTGGAATCAGATCAATTGTGGGAGCTGAGCTTGGTCTGGGCGGCATTCCGACGATCAGGCTGGACGCGATTCACTTTAGACCGCATATACCTTATCGCGGGCAAGCCTCGCTCCCACAGGTTGGGTGCTCGCCTCGCGATTGCATGGAGACAAATTTTTATGGCAAGGGCACCACAAATAAAAATCCCCGCCACCTACATGCGCGGCGGTACCAGTAAAGGCGTGTTCTTCACGCTGGCTGACCTGCCCAAAGCAGCGCAGGTGCCAGGTGCGGCTCGCGATGCTTTGCTGCTGCGGGTCATCGGCAGCCCCGATCCGTACGAAAAGCAGATTGACGGGATGGGCGCGGCGACTTCCAGTACCAGCAAGACGGTTATCGTGTCGCGCAGCACTCGCGCGGATCACGACGTGGATTATCTGTTCGGGCAGGTCTCCATCGACAAGCCCTTCGTGGACTGGAGCGGCAATTGCGGGAATCTCTCGGCAGCCGTCGGCCCGTTCGCCATCAGCAGCGGTCTGCTGGACGCCTCGCGGGTTCCCCAAAACGGCGTTGTCGTGGTGCGGATATGGCAGGCAAATATCGGCAAGACGATTATTGCCCATGTGCCCATTACTGACGGAGCGGTGCAGGAAACCGGCGATTTTGAACTGGACGGCGTGACGTTTCCTGCCGCCGAAGTGCAGCTGGAATTCCTCGATCCGGCGGCCGACGAAGAGGGCGGTGGTGGTTCGATGTTTCCTACCGGCAATCTGGTGGATGAGTTGGAGGTGCCAGGTGTTGGCACGTTCAAGGCCACGCTGATCAATGCCGGTATCCCGACCATTTTTGTTAACGCTCGAGACATCGGCTACAGCGGTTGTGAATTGCAAGGCGATATCAATGGCGACCCTAAAGCGTTGGCCATGTTTGAAGCGATCCGCGCCCACGGGGCGCTGCGCATGGGCTTGATCAAGTATCTGGAAGAAGCTGCAACCCGGCAGCACACGCCGAAAGTCGCGTTTGTGGCAGAAGCTGCTGACTACATCGCCTCCAGCGGCAAGCCGGTAGCTGCCAGCAATATCGACCTGCTGGTGCGGGCCATGTCCATGGGCAAGTTGCATCACGCCATGATGGGGACGGCTGCGGTGGCCATCGGTACCGCAGCGGCGATCCCGGGCACGCTGGTCAATCTGGCAGCGGGTGGCATTGAACGTGAGGCGGTGCGTTTCGGACATCCGTCCGGCACCTTGCGGGTCGGGGCTCAGGCGCTGCAGAGCAACGGCGAATGGAAAGTCACCAAAGCCATCATGAGCCGTAGCGCGAGGGTGTTGATGGAGGGTTGGGTGAGGGTGCCGGGTTAGGCGAATGAGGTGCTGCAGGAGCGCGCTTGCCCGCGATGGCGTCAGATCAGTCAATTGATTTTTTGCTGACACACCGCCTCGCGTGCAAGCTCCTGCAGGCGGGCGGCGCGGGCCTACTTAAACCTGCGCTCAACCCCTTTCTCCACCAGCACCTTGGCCGAGATTTCTTCCACTGAGAAATGGGTGGAATTGATGTGCGGAATGTTTTCCCGGCGGAACAGGCTTTCCACTTCACGAACTTCGAACTCGCACTGGGCATAGCTGGAATAGCGGCTGTTGGGTTTGCGTTCGTGGCGAATGGCGGTCAGACGATCTGGATCAATAGTCAGGCCGAATAATTTGCTACGGTGCTCCTTCAGCGCATTTGGCAGTTGCAGGCGCTCCATGTCGTCTTCGGTGAGCGGGTAGTTGGCGGCGCGGATGCCGAATTGCATGGCCATGTACAGGCAAGTCGGGGTTTTGCCGCAGCGCGACACGCCCACCAGAATGATGTCTGCCTTGTCGTAGTAGTGCGTACGGGCACCGTCGTCGTTGTCCAGCGCGAAGTTCACCGCCTCGATCCGCTCCATGTAATTGGAGTTGTGGCCGATGGAGTGCGATTTGCCCACCGAGTAGGAGGAGTGTGAACTAAGCTCTTGCTCCAGCGGGGCCAGAAAGGTCGAAAAGATGTCGATCATGAAGCCGTTGGACGTCGCCAGGATCTCGCGGATGTCCTGATTGACGATGGTGTCGAAGATGATCGGGCGGACATCGTCCTTGTCGGCGGCATTGTTGATTTGTTGTACCATCGCCCGCGCTTTCTCGACGCTGTCGATATAGGGCCTGGTGAACTTGTTGAACGTAATGTTCTCAAATTGCGCTAACAGGCTTTGGCCAAGGGTTTCAGCGGTAATCCCGGTGCCGTCGGAGATAAAAAAAGCAGATCGTTTCATTTGCGCCTTTGGCCTTAAGCTGGTGACGATTGTTGGATATCATAGGCGCGCTTGCGGGCCCGAGTGGTTGGCATTCACAACTTTTTTCCAGGTTTCGGCTTGAGGCCAGGCCAGAACGCGTTCGGGGCCACGCGGTAGCGGGGCGACCCAGACTGAGCTTTTCCCAACAACAACACAGTTAGTGGAGAGATCACCTTGGTAGAGTACGTAGTTTCCCTCGATAAGCTCGGCGTCCATGATGTGGAGCATGTGGGAGGCAAGAACGCATCCCTCGGCGAAATGATCAGCAACCTTGCAGGTGCTGGCGTTTCGGTGCCCGGTGGCTTCGCCACTACGGCCCAGGCCTACCGTGATTTCCTTGAGCTGAGTGGTCTGAACGATCAGATCCACGCAGCCCTGGACGCTCTGGATGTCGACGATGTCAACGCGCTGGCCAAAACCGGTGCGCAGATTCGTCAGTGGATCATGGAAGCCGAGTTCCCCGAAAAGCTCAACGCCGAAATCCGCACTGCCTTTGCCGAACTGTCGGCAGGCAACCCGAATCTCGCCGTTGCCGTGCGTTCTTCCGCCACTGCTGAAGACCTTCCCGATGCGTCCTTTGCCGGGCAGCAGGAAACCTTCCTTAATATCCGCGGCGTTGAAAACGTCATCCGTGCGGCCAAGGAAGTGTTTGCCTCGTTGTTCAACGACCGGGCCATTTCCTACCGTGTTCACCAGGGCTTTGATCACAAGCTCGTAGCCTTGTCGGCGGGCGTGCAGCGCATGGTGCGCTCCGAAACCGGTACGGCAGGCGTGATGTTCACCCTGGACACCGAATCCGGCTTCCGCGACGTGGTGTTCATCACCGGCGCTTACGGCCTGGGTGAAACGGTGGTGCAGGGCGCGGTCAACCCTGACGAATTCTACGTACACAAGGGCACCCTCGCAGCGGGTCGCCCGGCCATCCTGCGGCGCAATCTGGGCAGCAAGGCCATCAAGATGATCTATGGCGAAGAAGCCAAGGCGGGGCGTTCGGTGAAAACCGTGGACGTCGAGCCTGCTGATCGCGCGCGTTTCTGCCTGACTGACGAGGAAGTCGCAGAGCTGGCCAAGCAGGCGATGATCATCGAGAAGCACTACAAGGCACCGATGGATATCGAGTGGGCCAAAGACGGTGATGACGGCAAGCTGTACATCGTCCAGGCGCGTCCTGAAACCGTGAAAAGCCGCGCCCAGGCGAATGTCATGGAGCGCTACCTGCTGAAGGAAACCGGCACGGTGCTGGTGGAAGGTCGAGCCATTGGTCAGCGCATCGGCGCAGGCAAGGTCCGCATCATCAGAGACGTGTCCGAAATGGACAAGGTCCAGCCCGGCGATGTACTGGTTTCCGACATGACCGATCCGGACTGGGAACCGGTCATGAAGCGCGCCAGCGCCATCGTCACCAACCGGGGCGGTCGTACCTGCCACGCGGCGATCATTGCCCGAGAGTTGGGCATTCCGGCGGTCGTGGGTTGTGGCAATGCCACGCAACTGTTGCAGGACGGTCAGGGCGTCACGGTTTCCTGCGCGGAAGGCGATACCGGTTACATCTTCGAAGGCGAGCTGGGCTTCGACATCAAGACCAACTCGGTCGATGCCATGCCTGAGCTGCCGTTCAAGATCATGATGAACGTCGGCAACCCGGATCGTGCATTTGACTTCGCTCAATTGCCTAACGCCGGTGTCGGTCTGGCGCGTCTGGAATTCATCATCAACCGCATGATCGGCGTGCACCCCAAGGCGCTGCTCAACTACGACAGCCTGCCTCAGGACATCAAAGACAGCGTCGATAAGCGCATCGCCGGTTACGACGACCCGGTTGGCTTCTATGTCGAGAAACTGGTCGAAGGCATCAGTACCCTGGCCGCAGCGTTTACTCCGAAAAAGGTTATCGTGCGCCTCTCGGACTTCAAGTCCAACGAGTATGCCAACCTGATCGGCGGCAAGATGTACGAGCCGGAAGAAGAAAACCCGATGCTGGGTTTCCGTGGCGCTTCCCGCTACATCAGCGAAAATTTCCGCGACTGTTTCGAGCTGGAATGCCGTGCCCTCAAGCGTGTGCGTGAGGAAATGGGCCTGACCAACGTCGAGATCATGGTGCCGTTCGTGCGTACGCTGGGCGAAGCCAGTCAGGTCATTGATCTGCTGGCCGAGAACGGTCTGAAGCGCGGCGAAAACGGCCTGCGCGTGATCATGATGTGTGAGCTGCCGTCGAACGCTATCCTCGCTGAAGAGTTCCTCGAGTACTTTGACGGCTTCTCCATTGGTTCCAACGATTTGACCCAGCTGACACTGGGGCTGGACCGTGACTCCGGGGTTATCGCGCATCTGTTTGACGAGCGTAACCCTGCAGTGAAGAAGCTGCTGTCCAATGCCATTCAGGCCTGTAACAAGGCTGGCAAGTACATCGGCATCTGCGGTCAGGGTCCATCGGACCATCCGGATCTGGCCCGCTGGTTGATGGATCAGGGCATTGAAAGCGTTTCGTTGAACCCGGATTCCGTGCTGGAAACCTGGTTCTTCCTGGCTGAGGCTCAGGCCCCGGTCTGATGTGATTGAGTGGAGCCCCGGTTCATCTCGGTGAGCCGGGGCTTTTTTACGTTTACCACGGACGGTTTTCACACCGACCTTTGATTGTTTGAGCAATATGCAAAGCAGCAGCACTCTTTTTCCTGTGGCTTTGATCAGCGCCGAGCGTTGTGGCGATTTGATCGAAGACGTTTACCGCCTCAAGCCCGCCAACAGTCCCGATTACAGCGTCGAAATTGCGGTGACCCGGCTGGGGCTGGTCGCGCAGCCTGATGTTCGCGGTGTGCCGGTCATTCTGATGCACGGCAGCTTTTCCAACCGGCGCTTCTGGTATTCCCCTAAAGGCATTGGCCTGGGTGCCTATCTGGCGCGAGCCGGTTTCGATGTATGGATCCCGGAAATGCGTGGTCACGGTCTGTCGGCGCGTAACCAGGCGTACCGTTCCAATCGTGTCGCTGATTACGCCCGCTATGACGTACCCGCCATTGCGGCATTCGTGCGGGAGCAGAGCGGGCAGATTCCGCACTGGATCGGCCATTCCCTGGGCGGCACCACTCTGGCGGCTGCGCTGGGCGGGCAGTATCTTGGCCCACCTGGTGCAGCCTCCGTTGCCTTGTTCGGCAGCCAGGTCAGTCGTGATTACTGGCCGCTGAAGATTCCGCCAGTGCAGTGGGCGGGGCGCATGCTGTTGAAGCCGTTCGAGCACATTTCGGGCCCGCGTTTCAAGCGGGGTCCAGAGGATGAGCCCATCGGTCTGGTGCTGGAAAGTATGCGTTGGCATGGAATGTTCGGCCGCTTCGGTGACCGCGAGACGGACTGGTGGGCAGGTTTGCCGGGCGTTGAAGTGCCGGTGCTTGCGGTTGCCGCCTTTGGCGACCATCAAGACCCGGTCTGGGCGTGCCGCAAACTCTTTGATCAGATTGGCTCGCAACAGCGCAAATTCCTCTGCCTTGGGCGTGAGCAGGGTTTCTCGCAGGATTTCGATCACGTACAGATGTTGGTCAGTAAAGCCGCCCAGCGCGAGGTCTGGCCACTGGTTACGCAATGGCTGAACGAAGGCTGCGTGCCTGTACAGGAGCTGTCACAAACGCCGATGGCCGTTGGCGAGTGACTTCGGCGTATTACACTGGGCGCAGATTGCGATTCCACAGGATGCGAAATGCAGTTCAGCTAAAGGTCGCTACGCTGGATACGTTTTGATCTTATGAGCTACGGTTCATAGGCAGACACATCATAAGACGCTGATCTTTCACTGACAGGAGTACCACCATGCATTACCTCACTCCCGACCTGTGCGACGCTTACCCGGACCTGGTTCAGGTTCTTGAGCCGATGTTCAGCAATTTTGGTGGTCGTGATTCATTCGGCGGCGAAATCGTGACCGTCAAATGCTTTGAGGACAACTCCCTGGTCAAGGAGCAGGCCGAGCTGGACGGGAAGGGCAAGGTACTGGTGGTCGACGGCGGCGGTTCGCTGCGTTGCGCGCTACTCGGTGACATGATTGCCGAGAAGGCCGCGCGCAACGGCTGGCAAGGTATGGTGATCTATGGCTGCATCCGCGACGTGGATGTTCTGGCGCAAACTGATCTGGGTGTACAGGCTCTGGCCAGTCATCCCCTGAGAACCAACAAGCGCGGTATTGGTGACCTGAATGTGGTGGTCACCTTTGCCGGGGTCACGTTCCGTCCAGGGGAATACGTATATGCCGACAACAATGGTGTGATCGTTTCACCGTCGCCTCTGACAATGCCCGAATAAGCGAAGTATTAATGTTTGACGAAACAAACGCGCAGTGGGGGCTGGTTCATGCCCTCGTTTTGGATGGTAAAGGCGGGGCACGTTTCATCGCTCGGACCGATCTGGATTGCCTGCAATTGCAGCCGCACGAAAGTGTCTGGCTGCATTGGGACCGCGGTCATCCGCAAACTCACACATGGCTGCGTACGGCCAGCGGTCTGAGCGAGTTCGCCTGCGACCTTTTGCTCGAGGAAAATACCCGGCCGCGCTTGCTGCCGCTGCCCGACGAAAAGCTGCTGCTGTTTCTACGCGGGGTCAATCTCAATCCCGGCGCTGAGCCGGAAGACATGGTCTCGGTACGTATCTTTGCCGCAGCTCAGCAAGTCATTTCCTTGCGCTTGCGACCACTGAGGGCCACGGACGAGCTGATTGAACAACTGAACGAAGGCAAGGGCCCTAAAACCGCGTCCGAACTGATCCTGTATCTCGCTCAATACCTGACCGACAAGGTTCAGGCGCTAGTGGGAGACCTCACCGAATCGGTGGATGAAGAGGAAGAAAAGATAGATGCCGACGAACGGTATACCCCTGATCATGGCAAAATGCTGCATATTCGTCGCCGGGCTGCGGGACTGCGGCGTTTCCTCTCTCCACAGAGGGAAATTTACGGGCAGTTAAGTCGCAGCAAACTGCCGTGGTTCGTTGACGATGATGCTGATTACTGGAACGAGCTGAACAACAGCCTGACGCGTTATCTGGAAGAGCTTGAATTGACCCGCGAGCGAGTGGGGCTGGTGCTGGAGTCCGAAGACCGGCGTTTGCGGGAACGGATGAATCACACGATGTACCGCTTTGGCATCATCACAGCAATTTTTCTACCCATGAGCTTCCTGACAGGCTTGCTGGGTATCAACGTCGGCGGGATACCCGGCTCTGACAGCCCATACGGATTTCTGGTGGCCTGCGCATTGATCGTCGCGCTGGCTTTAGGGCAGTGGTGGTTGTTCCGGCGCTTGCGCTGGGTTTAGTGTTAAGTTTTTAAGGTGCGTCCAGGGACTGATTTGTGACTCGTCCGAATCAGCATGCGTCTTCACTGGACGTTACGAGAGGTGCCTATGCACGATCCGTTTGAAGAATCATTGCGCGACATGCTCAAGTCTTCATCCTCCAGCCGGGATGATGATGCATGCCTTGGTCGCGTACTGAAGACCGCCAATCGCCAGGTCGGCGCAGGTGTGTTGTTCAGTCTGCTGGGCCGCTGGACGGAAGCGATGATGATCGCTTTGAACAACGGCTCGGCCCATGTT
Source organism: Pseudomonas quasicaspiana (assembly GCF_021147825.1). Taxonomy (NCBI): domain Bacteria; kingdom Pseudomonadati; phylum Pseudomonadota; class Gammaproteobacteria; order Pseudomonadales; family Pseudomonadaceae; genus Pseudomonas; species Pseudomonas quasicaspiana. The sequence goes on along the minus strand of NZ_JAGTPI010000058.1, from coordinate 13,370 downwards.
GCACCGGTTTCACGTAAAAAGAATTCTACCGCTCGTCCTGTCGATAAGGCTGATTGAACATGGAATTGGATGTCTGGACCCAGAGTCTGGTTGCCGCAATGACCGCATTGTGGACCAAGGTTGCAATTTTCATCCCGAACCTGTTGGGCGCAGTTGTCGTCGTTTTGCTCGGTTTTGTTGTCGCCAAGCTGCTCGAAACCTTGCTGTCGAAGCTGCTCGCTAAAATCGGTCTTGATCGCTTGATGGCAGGCACTGGCCTGACCAAGCTGATCAGCCGTGCCGGCGTTCAGGTGCCAATTTCCACCCTGATCGGCAAGATCGTTTACTGGTTCGTGTTATTGACCTTTCTGGTAACGGCGGCTGGATCGCTTGGGCTGGAGCGGGTTTCCGCGACGCTGGACATGTTGACCGGATATTTGCCGAAGGTATTTGGCGCTGCACTGGTGCTTCTGGTTGGGGTGCTACTGGCGCAACTGGTCAACGGCCTGGTGCGAGGCGGTGCCGAGGGAGTAGGGCTTGATTACGCTGCAGGCCTGGGTAGAGTCGCCCAGGGTCTGGTCATAATTATCAGTATTTCGGTGGCGATCAGTCAGTTGGAGGTCAAAACTGACCTGCTCAACCACGTGATTGTGATCGTTTTGATTACCGTTGGTCTGGCAATTGCGCTGGCCTTGGGGTTGGGAAGTCGTGAGCTTGCTGGCCAAATACTGGCAGGGATTTATGTGCGGGAGTTGTATCAGGTAGGGCAAGAGGTGCGGATTGGCGATGTTGAAGGGCAGATCGAAGAGATCGGTACGGTGAAAACCACGCTGCTGACAGACGACGGGGAGTTGGTTTCATTGTCCAACCGCGTTCTTCTGGAGCAGCGAGTGAGCAGCCGTTAAGCGGCTAACCTGCTACTCTATGCCGCCACAAATTGCCGTTTCAAAGGCAGTGGCGGCCATTGACCTGACTGTCGGCACGATTTGTTTTGAATAACCCTCAACCGCTATCGATGCGCTACGACCCGAGCGAGCTCTCTGATGAGGAGCTGGTCGCGCGAGCCCACGTCGAACTTTTCCATGTGACGCGGGCATACGAAGAGTTGATGCGTCGCTATCAACGGACACTTTTTAACGTCTGTGCACGTTATTTAGGGAACGATCGCGATGCAGATGATGTCTGTCAGGAAGTGATGCTTAAGGTGTTGTATGGCTTGAAGAATTTTGAGGGTAAATCGAAATTCAAAACATGGCTGTACAGCATCACTTACAACGAATGCATCACGCAGTACAGGAAGGAACGGCGTAAGCGTCGCTTGATGGACGCTTTGAGTCTGGATCCACTTGAGGAAGCGTCGGAAGAAAAGACGCCAAAACCTGAAGAACGGGGCGGACTTGATCGCTGGCTTGTGCATGTGAACCCGATTGATCGGGAGATTCTGGTCCTGCGTTTTGTTGCAGAACTTGAATTCCAGGAGATCGCAGACATCATGCACATGGGCTTGAGTGCAACGAAAATGCGCTACAAGCGGGCTTTAGATAAATTACGTGAGAAATTTGCAGGCATTACCGAAACTTAAGGCGATGCAAATATCTCTAACAACCAGGCAAGTTCTGATAGACTTGCCGACGAGTTGTCCCCTTATTGCGGGACTGCTTTACAATCACCAGATGGGGATTTAACGGATGAAACTGAAAAACACCTTGGGCTTGGCCATTGGTACTATTGTTGCCGCGGCATCTTTCGGCGCTCTGGCACAAGGCCAAGGCGCAGTCGAAATCGAAGGCTTCGCCAAGAAAGAGTACTACGACAGCGCCCGTAACTTCAAAAACGACGGCAACCTGTTCGGCGGCTCGATTGGTTACTTCCTGACCGACGACGTAGAAGTACGTCTGGGTTACGACGAAGTTCACAACGTTCGCAGCGATAGCGGCAAGAACATCAAAGGCTCCAACACTGCCCTTGACGCCCTGTACCACTTCAACAACCCGGGCGACATGCTGCGTCCGTACGTTTCGGCTGGTTTCTCTGATCAAAGCATCGGTCAAGACGCTCGCGGCGGCCGTAACGGTTCGACCTTCGCCAACATCGGCGGCGGCGCCAAGCTTTACTTCACTGACAACTTCTATGCCCGTGCTGGCGTTGAAGCTCAGTACAACATCGACCAAGGCGACACCGAGTGGGCTCCTAGCGTCGGTATCGGCGTAAACTTCGGTGGCGGCTCCAAGAAAGTTGAAGCAGCACCAGCTCCAGTAGCTGAAGTGTGCTCCGACAGCGACAACGACGGCGTGTGCGACAACGTCGACAAGTGCCCGGACACCCCAGCCAACGTTACTGTTGACGCTGATGGCTGCCCAGCAGTTGCCGAAGTGGTTCGTGTTGAGCTGGACGTGAAGTTCGATTTCGACAAATCCGTAGTCAAGCCTAACAGCTACGGCGACATCAAGAACCTCGCTGACTTCATGCAACAGTACCCACAAACCACCACCACTGTTGAAGGTCACACTGACTCCGTCGGTCCTGACGCTTACAACCAAAAACTGTCCGAGCGTCGTGCAAACGCCGTTAAACAGGTTCTGGTTAACCAGTACGGTGTTGGCGCTAGCCGCGTAAACTCGGTTGGTTATGGCGAATCCCGTCCAGTTGCTGACAACGCAACTGACGCTGGCCGCGCTGTTAACCGTCGCGTAGAAGCTGAAGTTGAAGCACAAGCTAAGTAATTAGCCTGCTTTACTCGCTTCAATAGAGAAGCCCGGCTTAGGCCGGGCTTTTCTTTGCCTGCGATTTGAGGGAAAAGATCAGGCCGTTTTGCTTGCTGCCAGATGCAGTAAATCCATCTCCGTTCCCGCCGCGACCGTACCAATCACCAGAATGGCCGGACTCTTCAATTCGAATAGCGCAGCATCCCGTTGCATCTCTGCCAGTGAGCTACGGCATTCCCGTTGTTGAGGCAGTGAAGCGTTTTCGATCATTGCCACCGGCATGTTCAGCGACATGCCGCCGCTGATCAGGCTGTCACGTATCTCTGCCAGTTTTGCTACGCCCATGTACACGACCAACGTTGTTCCCCCTTGAGCCAGCGCTTGCCAGTTCAGGGTGCTGTCATCCTGAGTGTGAGCTGTCACCAGCGTTACGCCGCGACTGACGCCGCGCAGCGTCAGCGAGATACCGCACTGCGTCGCCCCCGCCAGGCCTGCGGTTATGCCATTGACCAGTTCCACCTCAACCCCATGTGCCCTAAGCCAGTCGGCTTCTTCGCCGCCACGGCCAAATATGCAGGGGTCTCCACCTTTGAGTCGGACCACGCATTTGCCTTGCCTCACATAGCGAAGCATCAGGCGATGGATGAACGCCTGTGGTGTCGAGCGGCAACCGCCACGTTTACCGACTGCAATCACTCGGGCGGCTGGGCAATGCTCCAAAACGGCGCTGTTTACCAGGTCGTCGATCAGTACCACATCTGCTTCTCGCAAAGCGCGTACAGCTTTGAGGGTCAGTAGCTCCGGATCACCCGGGCCTGCGCCGACCAGCCAGACTTTTGCACTCATGCCGTACACCTCATTAATTGACCGCGACGGCCGTCAGCAGTCGTTTGATTTCCGGCACACAGGAGCCGCACATCGTGCCGCAGCCCAGTTGTGCCTTCAGTTGACCCAGATCCAGACCTTTTTCGATGGCGTCGCACACTGCGTTTTCACTGACGTTCATGCAGTTGCACAACGTCTTGCTGCCGATTGCCTGGGTAGTGCTCGAACCGGGAGCGCTGCTGATCGGGGCAAGCAGCCAGCGGCGTAGCTCGTCGTCGATCTCCTTTCCATCCAGCCACAAGCTTTGCAACCAGTCCCTGGCGAGCGTTTCCCCGCCGAGACGGATCGCGGTGACTCGACCTTGATCCAGACGAATGCGTTTGCTGATACCGCGATGAGCATCGTCGTAAGCCAGCACGGGGCCGTGATCCAGCCCCAGTAAATGGTCAATCCGATCAAGCAGTTCTTGAGCAGGTGCTTCACTGCTGGCTGCACGCAGGGTAAGGGCAGAGCGCTCACGTCCGGCGAGACTCAAGCTGGTGTAAGGAAACTCGTCACACAGTGAGCGCAGGGCATCCAGTCGGAGTTGCACATCACCTTCTATCAGCACAAACAGTCGCCATGGCAGGTCGATCTTGTCGATGCGCACGCCAGAATGCTTCAGCTCAGGCTGTTTGGAGATGGGGTCAAAGGCTGGCTGTGTCAGGAGATTCACGCCGCCCTTGAGAAAACGATCACCCCAGTGCATCGGCATGAAGGCATGACCCGCCCGCAGACCGTCATCGCTGCCTACCGGCACAATCACGCTGCCGCGTCGGCTTTTCAGGGTGACCAGATCACCGGATTGCAGTCGATAGCGATGCAGGTCTTCAGGGTGCAGACTCACTACCGCTTCGCTGACGTGACCGAACAGGCGCGCAGCGGTGCCGGTGCGACTCATGCCATGCCATTGATCGCGCAGACGGCCAGTATTCAGCGTCAACGGGAAGCGGCTGTCGCGCAGTTCTTTTGGCGCGTTGTACGGTTCGCTGATGAATCTGGCTCTGCCTGTTGGCGTCGGAAATTGGCCGTTCAGATAAAGCCGCGCCGTACCGCAGGTTGCTCCTGCGGGGAATGGCCATTGTTGTGGGCCATGCTGGTCGATAATGTCGTAGCTGATCCCGGACAGATCCAGGTCACGGCCTTGGGTCAGGAGCTTGTATTCGTCGAACAGCGCCTGGGGCGTCTGGAAATCAAAAAGCGCCTTCGCGTCAGGTTGCAGCCGAGCCTGGAGGCGTTGGGCGAAATCAACGGTGATCGCCCAGTCCGGCCTCGTCTCGCCGGGTGCGGCGATCGCTTTGCGTACGTGAGAAATACGTCGTTCGGAGTTGGTGACCGAGCCTTCTTTTTCGCCCCAGCTCGCGGCGGGTAGCAGCAGGTCGGCGAAGCGTGCAGTTTCTGTTGTTCGGAACGCTTCCTGCAGGACCACGAATGGACAGGTATTCAAGGCTTCGCGAACTCGAGTCTGATCAGGCAGCGATTGAGCCGGGTTGGTACAAGCGATCCATACCGCCTTGATTTTGCCGCTTTGCATCTGCTCGAACAGTTCGATGGCTGATAAGCCCGGGGTTTCCGGAAGTTTGTCGATCCCCCAGTACTGCGCCACTTCAGCTCGATGCTCGGCGTTGGCGGCTTCCCGATGGCCGGGTAGCAGATTGGACAGGCTGCCAGTCTCGCGGCCGCCCATGGCGTTGGGTTGGCCCGTAAGGGAAAAAGGCCCGGCACCCGGACGTCCAATTTGCCCAGTAGCCAGATGCAGATTGATCAATGCGCTGTTCTTGGCGCTGCCTGCAGTGGACTGATTCAGGCCCATGCACCATAGCGACAGAAAGCTCGGGGCCTGACCGATCCATTGCGCGCAGTCGTGCAGTTGTTGGCGCGAGATACCGCAGGTCTGCGCGACCATTTGCGGCGTGTAATGGTGCACCAGACTTTTCAGTTCGGCGTAGCCTTCGGTGTGCTGATCAATGAAATCCTGATCGACCCAGCCTTCCCACAGCAACAGATGCAGGATCCCGTGAAACAGCGCCACGTCTGTGCCGGGATTGATCGCCAGATGCATGTCCGCCAGATCGCACGTATCGGTTCGGCGTGGATCGATGACGATAATTTTCATGTCCGGGCGTTGGCTTTTCGCTTCTTCCAGGCGGCGAAATAAGATCGGGTGCGCGTAAGCCATGTTGCTTCCGACGATCATCACGCAATCGCTCAGCTCGATATCTTCATAGCTGCAGGGTGGAGCGTCTGCGCCCAGGCTGCGCTTGTACCCCACCACGGCGGAAGACATGCAAAGGCGGGAGTTGCTGTCGATATTGTTGGTGCCTACCAGCGCTCGGGCCAGCTTGTTGAACGCGTAGTAGTCCTCGGTCAGCAGTTGCCCCGAGATATAGAACGCAACGCTGTCAGGTCCGTGCTTGCGGATAGTTTCGGCAAATACATTAGCAGCGTGATCCAGAGCGGTGTCCCAATCCGTGACCGCTCGCGCAAGACTTTTGCTCAGGCGCAATTCCGGGTACAGCGCCCTGGCATTGAGGTCGCCCGTCAGGTGCAAGGTCGAACCCTTGCTGCACAGCTTGCCGAAGTTAGCCGGGTGCACGGGATCTCCGCTGACGCCGATGATGTTGCGTCCGTCATGTTCGATCAGTACGCCGCAGCCGACCCCGCAATAGCAGCAGGTGGATGCGGTGGTTTGCGTCGCGGGCGCCGGGATGCTGGTCAGGCGCATAGCGCGATGTCCTTTTGCGGCGTGGTGGCTTCGCCGAACATCAGTTGGTCACGTAGTCCGCTGATTGATTGCCGGCTGCGGATCAGGCGCAGATACCAGCCGCCGTCCGTGGTATCGCCGTACAAGCAAGCGCCCACTAGCACGTTGTCTTTGATTACCAGTTTTTTATAGCGCCCGCTGATGGGGTCCAGCAAAGTGATGGTTTCGGTGCCTTCGCCACCCATGAAGTCCCCGGCAGAAAAAAGGTCAATGCCGGTCACTTTCAATTTGGTCGAAGTGACCGAACCTTTGTAGCGAGCGAAGCCCAGTTGCGCGAGATGATTGGCGCAGACTTTGGCTTGCTCGAACAGCGGTGCTACCAGGCCGTAGGCCGTACCGCGATGACTTGCGCACTCGCCGATGGCATAAATACGCGGGTCGTAGGTTTGCAGGGTGTCATTGACCAGAATCCCGCGATTGCAGGGCAGTCCAGCCAGTTCTGCCAGCTCGGTTGCCGGGCGAATGCCTGCTGCCATGACCACCAGGTCGGCAGGGATCACGTCACCATTTTTGAATTGCACGGCTTTCACCGCGCCTTTGCCGTTATCCAGCAACGCTTCGGTCTGCTCGTTCAGGCGAAAGTGCAGGCCACGGGATTCCAGTGCGGTTTGCAGCAATTGCCCGGCGGTTTTGTCCAGTTGGCGCTCCAGCAGCCATTTGCCGATGTGGACGACGGTCACGCCCATGCCGCGCATCTTCAAGCCGTTTGCCGCTTCCAGGCCGAGCAGGCCGCCGCCGATCACCACCGCATGTTTCCGCGTCTTGGCGGTATGAATCATGATTCGTGTGTCAGCGATATCGCGATAGCCGATCACGCTGCTGAGGGTGCTGCCAGGCATGGGCGGCATGAAGGGCGTCGAGCCTGTGGCGATCAGCAGGCGGTCGTAGTGCGCGACGGTGCCGTCGTCGGCAATCACCTGGCGTTTCGCGCGGTCGATTTTCACGACCCTGCGGTTGAGCAGCAGCCGAATGTTGTTGCTCAAGTACCATTCCAGATCGTTGAGCACGATGTCTTCGAACTTCTGTTCACCGGCCAGCACCGGAGACAGCATGATGCGGTTGTAATTGGGATGCGGCTCGGCACCGAACACAGTGATGTCGTAGAGCTCGTCGCTGAGTTTGAGCAGCTCTTCAAGCGTTCGAACCCCGGCCATGCCGTTGCCAATCATCACCAGCTTGAGTTTTTTCATCTTGCCTCCGAGAAGCCCGCGAGAGGGTGCTCGACAAATCCTGCACAAACAAAAAAGGCGTCCCGCTAGATAACTAGCGAGGACGCCTTTGTCCGGTCCCGTTCTCTCGGGAAGCTCAGCCTTCGTCTTTGAAGGCTGTAGCGATGTGAGTTGCTTGAGGATAGATATGCAGGGGTTGTGCCAGATAGAGCATGATGTGATGGCTAAACTGTGGGAGCAGGGCTTGCCCGCGATAGGGTTGGACTTTGTTCACTTTAGGCCGCAGCGACCTTATCGCGGGCAAGCCCTGCTCCCACAGGATGTATATCAACGAGTTGCTCACTTTGGTGCGAATTGCACCGTTGCAGGGCAATCACTGCTCAATGACGCATCAACCAGATAACCCCCACCAGATTCACCAGCAGTGAAACCAGTGCAACCGTGCGCCAGACTTTCAGCGGCTCACGCTCCAGCAGCGGCTGTGCGCGTTTCACCATTGGCCGGTGTTCGGCTTGTTCAAGCTCCAGCAACCATTGCTCTGCGGTTTCATAGCGCAGTTGCGGATCAGCTTGCAGTGCCTTGCTCAGATTGTGATCCAGCCAGTCGGGCAGGTCCGGGCGGTACCGGCTGGCTGGCGTGGGCGTACCGAAGCGTCGATGCTGGAATGCTTCGATTTCGCCGTACGGGTAATGCCCGGTCAGCAGGTAATAAAGGGTGACGCCCGCCGCGTAAATATCCTGCTGTGGAGTGGGTTCGTCGCCCTTGAACGCTTCAGGTGCAATGAAGCTTGGCGTGCCTGGCAACTCGCCCGGCATCAGTGTGGAGAGGCCGGGACAGTAAGCGAGACCAAAATCCAGCAGGCGCAACTCGCCGTTATCGTCGAGCAGCAGGTTTTCCGGTTTGATGTCCCGGTGGATGATATTGCGCCGATGCAGCAAGCCCACGGCACGCAGCAGTTGCGTGGCATGACCCAGCCATTGCGCCACGGAGACCGGGCCGTGCTCTTTGAATGATTGAGACAAACTGCGTCCCGGATGCTCACGCATCACGTAATACAGGTGTTGGCGATCTGGTACTGAATGGGTTTCAGGAAAGAAGCGTCCCGCAACCCGGCGCAAAAACCACTCTTCCAGCAGCAATCCCTGGCCCGCACCGGGTTCGTCATGGCGATTGCCTGGAAGTGTTTTCAGCAGCCAGTGCTGGCTTTGCGCATCGCTGACCCGATACAGCAGCGACTGTCGAGACTCGGCCAGCAGACTGTTTATCTGCCAGCCTTCGAAAGGTTGTCCGGGCTTTAGTACTGGCGGCAGCGGCCATTGTTGAAGCTGAATCAGCGCGTCGCCAAGGTCGTCCTGACCCAGCGCATCGACGCGAATCAGCACGGCGCTGGCGTTGTCCTGACTGCCAGCCAGATGCGCGGCGCTGACCAGCGTCTGCACGGCACGATCCAGATCCTCCTGTTCGGCGAGAATCGAGCGAATGCTGGCGTCCCCCAGCGTCGCCCAGACACCATCGCTGAGCAGCAGCAGGCGTTCGCCCTCACGCAGCTCGCCGTCCAGATAATCCATGACCACGTATTGATCCAGGCCCAGTGCGCGTTTGAGCACGTGCTGCATGTCGGGCTGTTCCCAGACGTGGTCTTCACTGATGCGTTGCAGCACTCCGTCGTGCCAACGGTAGGCGCGACAGTCGCCGACGTGGGCCAGCGTGAAGCGCCTGCCACGTAGCACCAGAGCGCTGAGTGTGGTTAGCAAGCCATTGGCCTGCAACCAGCGATTCTGCGCCAGCAGTAGCCGGTCAAGGGATTGGGCGACGCCCCAGGTTTCCGGCGTCGAGTAGTAATCCAGCGCCAGCGCTTGCAAGGTTGATTGCGCGGCGAGGGCGCCATCAACGCATTGACTGACGCCATCAGCAAGGGCAAACAAATAGCCCTTGCTGGCGGCAAGGGCCGGGGCCGGAGTCACCAGGCGCATCGCGTCCTGATTCTCCGCCCGCGGCCCACTGGCGCTGAATTGAGCCAGGCTCAGTTGCAAGCTCATCAAGCGACTCAGACGCGAGCAGCGGTTACTGCTGCCGAACCCCAGGTGGTTCTCCAGCGACGCTTGACGTTAAGCAGGCCGAACCACGCCAGTACGCCAAGAAACGCGAACAACCACAAGCCCATCTGATAATCACCGGTGTGTTGCTTGATCGAGCCCAGACCGGCTGCGAGCAGGAAACCACCGATGCCGCCAGCCATGCCGATCAAGCCGGTCATGACGCCGATTTCCTTGCGGAAACGTTGTGGCACCAGTTGGAACACTGCGCCATTACCGGCACCCAGACCGAGCATCGCTGCAACAAACAAGGCCAGTGCCGCCCAGGAACTTGGCAAGTTGAAACCAACGGCCGCGATGCAGATAGCAGCCACCGCGTACATGCCCGCCAAGGTGCGGATACCGCCGAATCGGTCAGCCAGTGCACCGCCCAGTGGGCGCATCAGGCTGCCACCGAATACGCAGGCTGCGGTGTAGTAACCGGCAGTGACAGGGCTCAGGCCGTATTGGTCGTTGAAGTAGCCGGGCAGGGCGCTGGCCAGGCCAATGAAACCGCCGAAGGTGACGCTGTAGAAAAACATGAACCACCAGCTGTCACGATCACCCAGCGCCTTGAGATAGTCGCCCATGGACTTGGGTTTCGCCCGCTCCGGTGCGTTACGCGCCATCAGCGAAAAAGCGATCAGGGTCAGGACCAGCGGGATGACCGCAAAGCCGAACACGTTGCTCCAGCCAAACGCCGCAGCCAGCACGGGAGCAATCAACGCGGCCAGCACGGTGCCCGAGTTGCCTGCACCGGCAATGCCCATCGCTTTGCCCTGATGTTCTGCTGGATACCACTGGGAAGCCAGCGGCAGCGCGACGGCGAACGATGCACCGGCAACGCCGAGGAACACGCCCAGCAACAGCGCCTGCTCATAGGTGTGAACGCCCAGATTCCAGGCAGTGAACAGTGCAAGTATTACGATGACCTGACCGATGATCCCGGCGGTTTTCGGCGATAGTTGATCTGCCACGATACCCATCACAAAGCGCAGCAGGGCGCCTGCCAGGATAGGCGTGGCCACCATCAGGCCGCGTTGTTGAGTAGTCAGTTGCAGGTCTGTCGCAATTTGAACGGCCATCGGGCCGAGCAGGTACCAGACCATGAAGCTCAGATCGAAATACAGAAAGGCGGCGAACAGGGTCGGTTTATGGCCGGCCTTCCAGAAGCTTGTATTCATTGAACACCTCATCTGCAAAAAGGAAGATCTGTTGTCTCGGGCACGGACCCGAAACGTAAGGGCTTGAAGCTGGAGAGACTTGCAGGTGGGGCGTCCATAACCTCGGCAGCACCACCGACCCCGATCACTGGGACCAAAACGCAAAAAACGCCGCAACCCGATTCGCGTTGGCGAAAGAGGTGTGCGACGTCTTTGTCGTAAAGTGGGGCAACCGCCGTTGGTTACCTGTGTTGATTAACTAGCAAAAGCTGGGCCAGATGGAAAAAACCTACCCTTCAACTCATTTTGGAATGCATTCCCTTTTGGGAGCCGGGCTTGCCCGCGATAAGGTGTACGCGATCTGAAGTGAATAGCGTTCAGCCTTGTCGCCGGAATGCCGCCCAGACCAATCTACGCTCCTTCAAATCCACAAAACTACGACTCACCCCAACAACTCACTCATCGCAATGATCTGCTCCGCCACCTGAATCAGTTTCTGCTGTTTGCTCATGGCCTGGCGGCGCATCAAGGTATAGGCCTCTTCCTCTTTGCACTCCTTCATTTTCATCAGCAACCCCTTGGCCAGCTCGATGCGTTTGCGCTCGGCCAGTTGCTGGTCCCGTGCCTGAAGTTGTGCACGCAAGGCCTGATCGCTCTCAAAACGGGCCATGGCCACATCGAGAATCGGCTGCAGCCGCTGGGCATGAATACCCTCGACGATGTACGCGCTGACACCGGACTTGATGGCCTGACGCATCACCCCCGGATCATGTTCGTCGGTGAACATCACGATAGGGCGAGGCTGGTCGCGACTGACCATCACCACCTGTTCCATGACATCGCGGCCGGGGGATTCAGTGTCGATCAGGATGACATCCGGGCGAAGCGCTTCAACCCGGGCGGGCAAGTCAATAATCAGCCCGGACTCGTCGATTACTTCAAAGCCCGCTTCACTCAGCGCGGCTTTCAGACGTCCGACTTTTTTTGCCGTGTCATTGATCAAGAGGATACGCAGCATAATCGTCAACTCCTCATTGAGTCACGGCGGCGGCCGCGTCGGCCATGGCGTGAAGCTTGAAGCTGCGGGCATAGCCAGCCGGGTCTGAACCATCCCAGACCTTGCCGTCGATCAGTTGGCTGCTGCGCATCGTTGCCGTCGGAACTGTTATGTCCAGTGCCTCCGCGGCCTGACGATAAAGCGCCAGTTGGTGAACGCCTTTGGCGACATTGAGGTAGTCCGGATCTTCACGCAGCAAACCCCAGCGGCGGAACTGCGTCATGAACCACATGCCGTCGGACAGGTATGGCAGATTGACTTCGCCATTGCCGTGAAAGCGCAGAGCGTGATGGTCTTGCCATTGGTTACCCAAGCCGTCGCGGTAATCACCCAGCAAGCGGGGTTCGATATAACTGGCGGGAGCGTCCAGATAGTCCGCGCCGCTAAGCAATTGCGAGGCGCTGCGACGATTTTCGTCGCTGGATTCGATGAAGCGACTGGCTTCGAGTACGGCCATGACCAATGCCCGTGCGGTGTTGGGGTTCTGCTCGACAAATTCCCGGGTGCAGCCAAGCACTTTTTCCGGGTGGTTGGGCCAGATAGCCTGGGTGGTGGCGAAGGTGAAGCCCAGTTGCTGATCCACTGCACTGGCGCCCCAAGGTTCACCGACACAGAAACCATCGATACGACCGGCTTGCAGATGTTCGACCATGCGCGGCGGCGGAACAACCACGCTGGTCACGTCCTGCAAGGGATGAATGCCCTGACTGGCCAGCCAATAATAAAGCCACATGGCATGATTGCCGGTAGGGAAGGTCTGCGCGAAGGTCAGCTTTGTGCCGCTTTGGTGCACTTGCTGATCCAGCGCCTCAGGAGTGATCACGCCAGCTTCCTGTAGCGGACGCGATAAGTTGATGCTCTGGCCGTTCTGGTTCAGTCCCATGAGCACGGCCATGTCGGTGGCTGCGCTGCCGCCAATGCCTAACTGCACGGCATAGATCAAACCGTAAAGACTGTGGGCCGCGTGCAGTTCGCCACTGACCAGCTTGTCCCGCAGGCTTGCCCATGAAGGCTGACGCTTGAGGTTCAGGCTCAGGCCGTAAGGCTGGGCGAAGCCTTGCGTCGCGGCAACGACTATCGAGGCGCTGTCTGACAGCGGCATGAAGCCGATATCCAGGCTGTTTATCTCTGGCGCATCGCTGCCAGCTACCCAGGCCAACGGGTTTCGTGTGGGTTCGTTCATAAGTGTCATCTGTCCTCTGCCACGACAACTGCGGGTGGAGCGGGCGTGCCCGAGCCAGGCTGGCAGAAATCTTTCATAAAAAAAGCGCCGTTCAATCCTTTGCCAAAAAGCAAAGACGGAACGACGCCATTGTCGATGCATCGGGCCCTCGTTGGCACGCTGCTATTAGCTTAAGCCAAGCAAGCGATATGCCAGTGCCGTTCTCACCTTGTCGTGGCATAGGTACATGCACAGATTTCATGTCGTGTACATATCCGTTATTGCGGTTGCTGCTGATATTGGTTGCGCTTTTACAGCGCCTCACTTTTGAAAGGAGCGCAAAAGTAAGCAAAACGCTCTTGCCCCACCACTTGGCACCTCGCTGTCGCTCGGTGTACCCGCCCGCAGATCCTGAACCGTGGGCCGCCGCAA
>NZ_JAGTPI010000057.1:0-39191 GCF_021147825.1 Pseudomonas quasicaspiana | reverse complement strand
GAATTCATTCGCGAAGGGGCCGGGATATTCACAGCATCTTTATCCCCAGGAACACCGCCTTCCCGGATGAATCCGGTCCCACTGGATCGCGATACACTCAAGACTGGCGTAAAACCCGTGGGAGCGAATTCATTCGCGAAGGGGCCGGGATATTCACAGCATCTTTATCCCCAGGAACACCGCCTTCCCGGATGAATCCGGTCCCACTGGATCGCGATACACTCGAGGCTGGCGTAAAACCCGTGGGAGCGAATTCATTCGCGAAGGGGCCGGGATATTCACAGCATCTTTATCCCCAGGAATACCGCCTTCCCGGATGAATCCGGTCCCACTGGATCGCGGTAGACTTGAGGCTGGCGTAAACCCGTGGGAGCGAATTCATTCGCGAAGGGGCCGGGATATTCACAGCATCTTTATCCCCAGGAACACCGCCTTCCCGGATGAATCCAGTCCCACTGGATCGCGATACACTCGAGGCTGGCGTAAAACCCGTGGGAGCGAATTCATTCGCGAAGGCGCCGGGACATTCACAGCATCTTTATCCCCAGGAACACCGCCTTCCCGGATGAATCCGGTTCCACTGGCTTTAGGTCGCCTATCAAATCGCGAGCAGACCGTGAGTCCTCCTTTGAGAAAAGATATACAGCCGGTTAAGTGGCACGCTTTGTATCACCCCCGATACATTCCAGACACGCCCCCGACACCCCCTCACGCCACCCTTTCGCCGCGCCCGTCGGCGAAGTAGCATGGCGGGCAGCGTTGATCTTCAATAGCGGCCAGTGATGGCGGCATCACCAGGCAGTGGTCGCATCATGCAATCAACCGAAACTTCAGCTGAAACCCCACAAAGCAGCGACCCGCGCTGGAACACCCGCGCCCTGATCGTCGATGACGACGTACCGATTCGCGAACTGCTCTGCGACTACCTTGCGCGCTTCAACATCCAGTGCCGAGGCGTAACCGACGGCACTGAAATGCGTAAGGCGCTGGAAGAAGAAAACTTCGACGTCATCGTCCTCGATTTGATGCTGCCCGGCGAAGACGGCCTTTCTCTGTGCCGCTGGCTGCGCAGCACCTCGGACATCCCGATTCTGATGCTCACCGCCCGCTGCGAACCCACTGACCGGATCATTGGTCTGGAACTGGGTGCCGACGATTACATGGCCAAACCTTTCGAACCTCGTGAACTGGTCGCCCGCATCCAGACGGTGTTGCGCCGTGTACGCGACGACCGCAACGATGAGCGCTCCACGGTACGTTTCGATGCCTGGCGCCTCAACAGCGTGCTGCGTCAGTTGATCGCCGCGGATGGTCTGGTGGTGCCACTGTCCAACGCGGAGTTCCGCCTGTTGCGGGTGTTCCTCGAACGCCCGCGTCGAGTGTTGAGCCGCGAGCAACTGCTTGATGCCGCTCGCGGACGCTCCATAGAGGCCTTTGATCGCAGCATTGACCTGCTGGTCTCGCGTCTGCGGCAGAAGCTCGGGGATGACCCGAAAAACCCACAGTTGATCAAGACCGTTCGCGGTGAGGGTTACCTGTTTGACGCAAGGGATATTGGTTGATCCGCTCCGCTGACACCCTCTTCGCCCGCCTGTTCGGGGGGGCGTTGATTGCTATTTTGCTCGCGCATCTGCTGGCGTTCATGTGGTTCAGGTTTTACGGGTTTCCACCACCACCGCCTCCACCCATGTCCGAGTCAGGGCAGCAGATCGAGGGGCGTGCTTTTCAGCGTCCGGAGGACGGTCCGCCGCCTGGCCACAGACCACCGTTTTTCCGTGGCCCTGTCGTGCCGCTGATCTTCCAGCTGATTACCCTGGTGATCGCTGCCTGGTACGGCGCCAAGGCGTTGAGCAGACCGATCCAGCACTTGAGCAACGCCGCCGAAAGGCTCAGCGAAAACCTCGACAGCCCGCCCATGGAAGTCAAAGGTCCGCTGGAAGCGCGGCAGGCCGCGCAGACATTCAATCTGATGCAGCAACGCATCCGCGAGCAGGTGCAACAGCGCGGGCGCATGCTTGCGGCAGTCTCCCATGACTTGCGCACGCCGCTCTCGCGCCTGAAATTGCGGGTCGAGCAAATCGACGAGCCCAGACTGCACGGGCAGATGACTCAGGATCTGAACGACATGATCGGCATGCTCGATGCCACGCTGATGTATCTGAATGAGCAACGCACCAGTGAAATCGTTCAGTTGTTCGATCTGCAGGCCTTGATCGAATCCCTCGCTGAAAACGCTCAGGACTATGGCGATGATGTGCAATCCAGCGGGCAGTGCCTGCCGTTGAGGACTCAGCCCATGGCGCTGCGGTCTTGCATCAATAACCTGATCGACAACGCTCTGCGCTATGCCGGTCAGGCGCGGGTCGAGATTATTGATGACCCGCAACACGTACGCATCAGGGTGATTGATCACGGCCCCGGGATCAGCGCCGAGCACCATGAAGCCGTGTTTGAACCCTTCTATCGTCTGGAGGGGTCGCGCAATCGCAACTCCGGTGGCGTCGGCATGGGCATGACCATCGCCCGCGACGCCGCCCGGCGCATGGGCGGCGATCTGTCACTGGCCGAAACGCCCGGTGGCGGTCTGACAGCAGTGCTGTTCTTGCCGCGCTTCTGAACGGACACGTAACGACGCCGATACACAACCCACATACCCTCGACACCTGCCATCTAGAGGCTTGACAAGCCGGTGCACCGTCACCGGATCAATCAACCTGAGGGAGTCAGCCTGATGATCAGTGGCGTTAGTAATAACAGCTATTCGAGCTACACCAGCTCCAGCGCGAGTACCGCTGCGAGCAAGAAATTCCAGGAGCAATTGCTGGCTAAACTGGACACCGATGGCGACGGCAGTGTGAGCAAAGACGAGCTGAGCGCTGCAAACTCGTCGTCTGACAGCAAAGACGGCATTACCGTCACGCTGAGTGAAGCGTTCAGCAGCCTGGACGCCAACGAGGATGACAGCCTCGACGCCGACGAACTGGCAGCCCTCACCCCGCCGCCTCCACCAAGCGGCCAGCCTGCGACCGATATTGCCGAAGACCTGCTCAGCGCGCTGGACACCGACGGCGACGGCGCAATCAACAGTGACGAATTGACCGCAGGCTTGAGCAGCACGGGCAGCACGGGCAGCACGGGCAGCACGGGCAGCACCGCCGACAGTGCTCAGGTGTTTGATGCACTGGACACCAACAAGGACGGCACGGTCAGCCTCGACGAACTGACCGCAAGCCTGCAACCGCAACAGCCCCCTGCTCCAACGGCCTCGACACAGCAAGCCAGCGAGCAGTTGTTCAGCTCGCTGGACACTGATGGCGACGGCAGCATCAGCGCCGATGAACTCACCAGCGCCATTAGCGCCACCTCAAACGGCAGCACCACCGCCGAAAACAAAGCTTCCGAGGCTTTGGGCCGGATGGTCGCGGCACTGACCGAGCGTTACGACACCAGTGGCAGCAAGCCGGTCGGCAAGTATCTCGATACGGCTGCTTGATGTGAAAACCTGTGGGGGGGCTTGCTCGCGTTAAACAATGACGCGGCGCGTCTTCTGGCCGTGTCTCATGTATCGCAGGCAAGCACCACTCCACAGGCCGCCTCGCGAATGAATTCGCTCCCACCGGGATCAACGCTTGCAGGCCAACAAAGAGTCTCAAACAGGGTTTGCGCCAGCATGACCGGCTACAGTCAGGCCCGCTATCACCGTGCCAGGGCCAAAAACCGGACTCACCAGAAAACAAAGCACTGTCGTTAAGTCCGAAAAGTGCGCGGTATTATTTGAAAACGTTCTAGTCAACTGTCAGTTACCACAGCGACTCTTGTCAGTATCTTGCTATAACTGGAATGACTGATGCGTGGTTAAGCCTCTCACAGGGATAATAAGTTATTGCATTAAAGTGCCTGGAGCTTAGTTCGCATGGACATTAATGAAGCGCGCCTTGATAGTAAAGACATCACGCATTACGCCGTTGAATATGACCATGAACTCAAGATCCTATGGGGACTGTTTGTCGATAAAAAAAGCGCCAGCTTTACACGTCCACTGATGGCAGAAATTATAGAACACGACCGAGAACTGGCAATTGATGCGCAGGAGGTGATATGCGCGGGCAGCGATCGCCCGGTTGATTTTTATGTGTGGGCCTCGCGCATGCCTGGCTTTTTTAGCCTGGGCGGAGATTTGGCATTGTTTGTTGATCTCATAAAAAAGGGTAACCGGGCAGAATTAATGGACTATGCAACCCAGTGCATTGACATCATGTTCTCAAGGCTAAGTAACTACCACTCTCCCCGATTGGTTACGGTTTCGTTGGTACAAGGCGCAGCGTTGGGCGGCGGGTTCGAAGCAGCCCTGGCCAGCGACATAATCATTGCCGAGGAGCAGGCAAAATTTGGCTTGCCGGAAATAGGCTTTAATCTTTTCCCCGGGATGGGTGCTTACAGCATATTGTCGAGGCGCATAGGCCCGGACCTGGCAAAGCAGATGATTGTGTCAGGGGATATTTATTCCGCCAGGGCTTGCCTTGAAAGAGGTGTAATCGATGTTGTTGTCCCTGAGGGAGAAGGCGTGAATGCACTGGCTGAATATATAAAAAAAACGCAGAAACGAAAAAACGGATTGACGGCTTTTTACAATGCCCGTCGCGCTGTATCACCAGTCACTTATCAAGAACTAATGGTGGTCACGACTCACTGGGTCGAGGCGGCACTAAAGCTGGAAGATCAAGACTTGCGATTGATGATGAAACTTGTGAGGTCGCAGCAGCGAAAGCTGGAACAGATTCGAACCTCTGTTTGATACTTCTAAACCGCGTGAGACAGTGAAATGAATACTTATGTATTTGGAAGCTCACCCGAAGAGCTGGAAAGGCTGACCTTTCAGGCGACGGTACTAAGGCCTATAACGGCTCGGCTGTTGTCGGACGTGGGTCTGGCAACAAGTATGCAGGTTCTTGATCTAGGAAGCGGTGCCGGTGATGTTGCCATGCTGGCCGCGGAGTATGTGGGCGTTAACGGGAATGTGTTGGGCATAGACCTCAGTGAGCAAGCCGTGGAGTTGGCGCGTTACCGTGTGTTGGAGGCAGGCTTGCAGCAGGTCAGGTTTGAGGTCTGTGACATCAAGGACTTTTCAAGTCCATGCCTGTTTGACTGCGTCATTGGACGTTATGTCATGGTGCATCAATCTGACCCCGTGGCTTTCTTGCGCAAGGCTGCCAGCCTGGTCAAGCCGGGAGGTGTTCTGGCGCTGCACGAAATTTTGTTAGTGGACCCATTGATCGAGTCACACCCTGCCATTGCCATGTGGAGTCGTGCGGGAGACTGGATCGTTGCGGCGATACGCGCACGTGCTTCGCACCACGATATCGCAGCAAACATGGTGGAGTCTTTCTTCGAAGCCGGTTTGCCATACCCGGAGCTGAGTTGTGAGCGCCCTATCGGGGGCGGTAAAGATTCATTGATGTACCGCTGGGCAAGTGAAGGCGTGAAAGCGGTTTATCCACATCTGATTCGTATGGGCCTGGCAACGCCTGAAACAGAAGATCTCGATACCTTCGAGAGTCGACTTCGATCACAAGCACTCGACACGCATGCTCAACTGTTAGGGCCTACACAAATTACAGCATGGGTGCGGATGGAAAATCACAAAGTCGATCCAACAGAAAACCGATAAAGGCTCACAAGCACCTGATTCTGCGCCACTGGACGAACTTGTCCACGTCGTCACCGGTCTGACATTTGCCTGCCTATTGAGTACCGCAAATGCCCGCATTCGACCCCGCAACGGTTATCTGGATTGTCGTCGCTTTAGCCACTTGTGGCGTCATCATGCGACCTTGGCGGGTGCCGGAATTTGTCTGGGCGTTGGGGGCCGCGGTGCTGCTCACAGCGTTGGGGTTTATCCCGCTGCACAAGGCGCTGGGTGCGGTGGCGGAAGGTGGCGATGTCTACCTGTTTCTGATCGGCATGATGGTTCTGGCCGAACTGGCCCGGCAACAAGGTCTGTTCGACTGGCTGGCCATGCTTGCCGCAAAACATGCAAAAGGCTCAGGGCAACGCCTGTTTGATCTGGTGTTTCTGGTCGGCACCCTGGTCACGGTGTTCCTGTCCAACGACGCAACTGCGGTTGTCCTGACGCCCGCCGTTTACGCGGCAGCCCGCGCTGCCAAGGCCGAGCCACTGCCCTATCTGTTTATCTGCGCCTTTATCGCCAACGCGGCCAGTTTTGTCCTGCCGATTTCAAACCCGGCCAACCTGGTGATATTCGGCAACAACATGCCACCACTAGGAACCTGGCTCTGGCATTTCAGCCTGCCTTCGATTGCCGCCATCGGCATGACCTATCTCGTGCTGCGCCTCACGCAACGCAGCCATCTGCGCAAACCTCTGGAAACAGACATCACGCTGCAACCGCTGTCCAGCGGTGCACGTCTGACAGCGTTCGGGATCTTGCTGACGGGGATCGTATTGCTGAGTGCATCGGCGCTCGATATGCAACTTGGGCTACCGACGTTCTGTGCAGGTATCGCTACCGCTGCATTGATCCACCTGCGTCAACGGCTTAACCCGCTGCCGGTGCTCAAGGCGGTTTCCTGGAGTGTATTGCCACTGGTGGCGGGTTTGTTCGTGCTGGTAGAGGGCTTGGCACTGACCGGGGTTATCGATCATCTGGCCCACGCGCTGAAATCACTGGCCGACGATTCGGCCACTCAGGCGACGTGGACAGCTGGCGTGATCGTGGCGATTGCCAGCAACCTGATCAACAATCTGCCGGCCGGTTTGATTGCGGGTTCGGTCGGACATATCGCTCATCTACCCACCGAAACCACCAGTGCGCTGGTCATCGGCGTGGACCTGGGTCCCAACCTGTCGATCACCGGATCGCTGGCAACCCTGCTCTGGCTGATCGCCATCCGCCGCGAAGGCGAAAACGTCACGGCGATGGGCTTTCTGCGGCTGGGAATTCTGGTCATGCCACCGGCATTGATCGGTGCATTGGCAGCGTTGTCGATCACCACCGGCGGATAAACAGCGTGTCAGGCAACGGCACTGGCAGGTTGCAGTAACCTTGCCTCCAGTTGCCGGGCGATGCCCTGCAGGTCCATTAGCGTGGCGCGCCAACTGTTTGCACCACTGCCAATGCTCACCAGCGAACGTGCCCGGTCATTGACCGACACCACCTTGCCCGCATTGGTCTGCCAGCCCTGAGCGAGCATCGTCGGGTCAAACTGGTTGAACGAGTCAATGGCTTCAACCTGAGACACTGCGAAGCCAAACGTCAACGTCTCTCCCCTGACCACCAACACCCGCGACAGCGGCGTGTGGGGTTGTGGCGACGATTCGATCAAGCTGCTCAGGCACACCAGTGGAAGCTGCTCGCCCCGCAGATTGAACTGCCCCAACAAGTGATTTTCCGGCTGGGCAAGGCCAATCATTTGCGTGGGTATCGAGAGGATTTCCAACACCTGACTGAGTGGCGCGACGAACTGGGTCGGCGACTTGAACAACAGGCAGGCCTGACGCATGACCGCTTTCGCCTTGCTGGCACGACTCTCTGATGACTGCGGCTGGGTCTGGTAAAGCTCGGCGTAGTTCTTGACTCCGGATCGCTCCAGCAGAGACTGATGATTGATCAGGACAGCCTGCAATCCGTCACCGAGGTTCATCACACCGGCCAACAACTCTGGCTCCCGCAAGCCATAGACGGGCATCGGCAGCAGGCTTTGCGGGTCCCGACGTTCAATGGCGACCATACGATCGTAGCCAAACCCAGACACCCTGCCGTCGGTGGCCGTCAGCAACAGAAGCTGGCTCTTGACCTGCACTTTACTGCAGTCAAAACCCAATACCTGAGACAAACTCAGGACCGGAATTTTAGTATCACGAATCACGGTGACGCCCAGGCAATAGCCATTCCCGAAATCGGTCGGCGCGACCTGCGGCTTGTCCACCAACTCAGTGACCACGCTGGCATCAATGCTGAAATGCTGCCCGTCACACTCAAACACCAGGTAATGCCGCAACTGGCTTTTCGCTTGCAACGTATCGCGACTGATCGGCCCTGCCGCCGTATCTGCGGCAAACAGCACGCCGGGCAAGCTGGCGAGAAACGCCAGGTCCAGCATGTAGATCAAGCGACTGTCATCACCAGCCATGATCAGCGTGGGTATCAGCCCGCTGCCCTGGCCGCCCGGCCCCAACGGACAGAGCTGAGAGTCGGCGGCCTTGACGATGTCGCAGACGGCATCAATGGCGACGCCCAACAAGCCGCCGTTGTACTTGAGGATGGCGACCAGCGGAGTTGGCGTTTGCTCTGCCCTGTCGTCGCTGAGCAAAGATCGCAGATCCACAAGCGGAACCGGTCTGCCACGCAAGGTAAAAACCCCAGCCAACACACCGCGCGTCACCGGATGGCGCTGCAGATTGGTCGGCCAGTGAACGGCTTCCATCAACGAGGTGGCTTCGATGCCCAGAAACGCACCGTTTATCTGCACCACGCCGTAGGCGCGCAGCGTGTTCATGCAGGCAGCCCGGAAGGTTTGCTGGCTCGGGCACTGACATTCACAGCACCTTGCTCATTGCCAACCTTGGTCTGGTGCAGTTCGAAAATCAGCGTTTCTACCTGGCCTGCTGAATCCATTTGCTTGGCGGTTGCGGCATTGATGCTGTCGATGGCCACGGTGGTCTCGTTGACGCCTTTGACGATCTGCTCGAACGCACTGCCTGCACTCAGGGAAATCTCGCTGCCGGATTTTATCCGGCTGACGGTTTCTAGAATCAGTTTGTTGATTTCCTTGGTGGCCTGGGAGGACTTCTCGGCCAGCTTGCGCACCTCATCAGCCACCACCGAGAAGCCCAAGCCATGCTCACCGGCCCTTGCGGCTTCGATGGCTGCGTTGAACGCGAGCATGTTGGTCTGGCTGGCGATTTCACTGATGACCTGAATGATGTCCTGAATGTCTTCAGCAGACTTGCCAATCATGGTCATGGCTTCGGCTGCCCGGACCAGCGTTTCCGAGCCCTGACTGGCCTGTTCACGGGTCAGTCTGGCCAGGTCAGTGGCCTGATCAGTGCTCTGCGCCACATAGGAAATGGCGCTCATCAGGTTTTGCACTGAAGCGTCCATGGCTCGGGTTTTAGCTTCGATGGCTTCTTCCAGTTCGACCTGTTGAGTGATGTCCGTGGCGAACTTCACCACTTTATAAGGCTTGCCATCGCTGTCGAACACCGGGTTGTAAGTCGCCTGAATCCAGATGTGCTGGCCGAACTTGCTCAAGCGCATGAAACGTCCGGAGAAAAACTGCCCTTGAGACAAGTCATGCCAGAACTCGCGATAGGCCGTGCTGCGCACATACTCTGCCTCGCAGAAAATCCGGTGGTGCTGACCACGCAGCTCTTGCAGGCTGTAACCCAGCGACTTGAGGAAGTTGGCGTTAGCATCAAGGATATTGCCCGCCATATCGAACTCGATCACCGCTTGCGCGCGATCAATCGCATTGACCTTGCCCTGGCGCTCAGCGCTGCTTTCTTTTATTTCGGTGACATCCAGCGCGAACTTGACCACTTTGTAAGGCTGGCCATGGGAGTTGAGAATCGGGTTGTAAGTGGCCTGAATCCAGATCTCCTTGCCGTCTTTGCGCTTGCGTCGATATTCATTGGTGTCGTATTCGCCGCGACCAAGTTTTTCCCAGAACTCGCGATAGCCCATGCTGGAACCAAACTCTTCGGTGCAGAACATCCGGTGCGGCTGGCCGATCACTTCGTCCAGCTCATAACCAAACACGGCGAGGAAGTTAGGGTTCGCAGACAGGACTTTGCCAGTCAGGTCAAATTCGATAACTGCCTGAGAACGCTCGATGGCAGTGACCTTGCCGACGAACTCAGCATTGCGGGCCCGCACTTCAGTCACATCGTTGGCAAACTTCACGACCTTGTAAGGACGACCATCGGGGTCAAAAATAGGGTTGTAGGTGGCACTGATCCAGACTTCACGCCCGCCCTTGCCCAGCCGCATGTACTCGCCTGAATCGTATTCACCGCGCTCAAGCTTGGCCCAGAAGGCCCGATAGGCCGGGCTGTTGAGGTATTGGTCATCGCAGAACATGCGATGGTGCTGGCCCAGCACTTCGTCCAGACGGTAGCCGAGCACCTTCAGGAAGTTCTCATTGGCTGCAAGCACCCGACCATTCAGATCAAACTCGATCACGCCTTGAGAACGCTGAATAGCTTCGACTTTGCCTTCGTATTCCGCGTTGCGCATGCGCTGATCGGTAATATCCGTGGCAAACTTCACCACTTTGAATGGCTCGCCAGCCTGATTGAGAATCGGGTTATAAGTCGCCTGAAGCCAGATTTCCTTGCCGCCCTTACCCAGCCTTTTGTATTGCCCCTGATCAAATTTCCCGGTCGCCAGCGATCGCCAGAACTCGGCATATTCGGGGCTGGAAGCGTATTCCGGAGTACAGAACATACGGTGATGGCGGCCCTGCACTTCTTCGAGACGATAGCCCACCCTGTCGAGAAAATTGGCGTTGGCCTGCAGGATGTTGCCTTCCAGATCAAACTCGATCATTGCCTGGGAATGATTGATGGCATTCATCAAAGAGTTCAGATCGATGGCAGAGTCGACAGACGAGTTTGCGGAAGGAGTGGACATGGGCGGGTCTCGAAAAGGGAGCGATCATCGGGTTCTTATTGTTTCGTTGTCGGCCCTGACTGAAACTTCCTTAATAAAACATCACCATCATCCGATCAGTGGGGTGGCTATGTGCCATTAATGATGAATTGAGCGTAACTTACGTCATTCCGCGGCGCTTGATAATCGTTATTTTCAATGGACACGATAATATTTTTTGGAACTTTTCCATTAACGTCACGGTCAGGCCCGCCGAGGCATACACGCGGCGCCACTGTCCAATCGCCCGCCTTGGGTTCAAACATGGATCCAATAAGCATGAGATTAAAAGTGAACCTCAGGACAACGGAGGTTAATAAACCGTTACAGCACTCATACTGAAAAGGCATAACAAACTTGAGTGATATCGCAAAAAAAAGCCGCCCGACTCATCAGTCATTAAGCGGCCTCAACTTCCTTACCTACGTTATTTACTGCTGACTCAATGCACTACCTGCGAATTGCAGCTTGCAGCATTGAGCGACCATCCTTACTTTTCCAGCGACTCGACACCCATTTCGTCCCAGACCTCTTCCGCCAGATGGAACGTAGCGTTGGCCGCCGGAATACCGCAGTAGATTGCGCTCTGCATCAGCACTTCCTTGATCTCTTCTCGAGTCACACCATTGTGCTTCGCAGCCTTCAGGTGCAGGCGCAGTTCGCCTTCGCGGTTCATGCCGATCAGCATGGCGATCGTCACCAGGCTTCGGGTGTGACGCGGCAGACCGGGGCGAGTCCAGATGTCGCCCCAGGCGTGGCGGGTGATCATCTCCTGAAACTCTTCATTGAACGGCGTGAGTTTCTTCAGGCTGTTGTCCACGTGGGCATCGCCCAACACAGCACGGCGCACTTGCATGCCGGCTTCGTAACGTTGTTTTTCGTCCATTGGAAACTCCGGGTTCAGGCTTTCAAGAAGGTCACGACGCGCTCACCAAATTCACTTCCCGCTTCGATGCTGGAAAGATGCGCAGCATGAAATTCGGCGTATTCGGCACCGGCGATGTGCTCGGTCAGAAAACGTCCGTCGGCAGGTGTGGTGACCGCGTCCTGGGTGCCGCAGACCACCAGCACCGGCAGCGTGATTGCGCTGATCTGTTCACGGAAGTCCGCGTCGCGTACCGCTGCGCAGTTGGCGGCATAGCCCTGAGGTGAGGTCTGGGCCAGCATGTCCACCACCGGCTCCACCCGCTGCGGCTCGGCTTTGGCAAACCCCGGGGTGAACCAGCGCGCAATTGACGCTTCGCGCAGGGCTTGCATGGCGGCTTTGCCGTCACGAAGAACGGTCTCGATACGAGGGTTCCAGACATCAGGGGTGCCGATTTTCGCGGCGGTGTTACACACCACCAGCCGTTGCACACGCTGCGGGGCATTGATCGCCAGCCACTGGCCAATCAGACCGCCCATGGACAGCCCGCAGAACAACACGCTCGGCAGTTGCAAGGCGTCCAGCAGAGCCAATACATCGCGACCATTCTGCTCGATGCTGTAAGGCCCTTCGGTCACCAGCGATTGACCATGCCCGCGCGTGTCATAGCGCAGCACCTGGAAATGCTCGGTGAACACCGGCATTTGCGAATCCCACATGCTCAGATTAGTGCCCAGCGAGTTGGACAACAGCAAAACCGGCGCGCCTTGCGGGCCATCGAGTTGGTAATGCAGATCGCCGTCGGGGAGTTGGATGAAGGGCATAGAGGGCTCCTGAAAATTGAAGATTGAATCTGGTTCCTGTGGGAGCAGAGCTTGCTCGCGATAAGGCTGACGCGATTCTGCTTGAGAGTTGTGTTGCTCTTATCGTCGGAATGCCGCCCAGAGCAAGCTCTGCTCCCACGGGTCGAGTTAAATCTTGGCCAAAGCCACCGCCCTCTCCACCCACTGCTGCGCAAGGCCCAGATAGTTGGCGGGATCAAGCAGATGGTCCAGCTCTGCGGCTGACAGCTCGGCACTGACCTGTGGATCTGCGCCAAGCACTTCACGCAGATGCAGGCCCTGCTGCACGGCCTGGCGGCAGCTTTGCTCGATCAGATGATGCGCAGCATCGCGACCGATGCGCTGGGCCAGCGCAATACTGACCGCCTCGGCAAGCACCAGGCCTCGGGTGGAATCAAGATTAGTGAGCATCTGCTCCGCGTTGACTTCCAGCGCTGGAATTACCTGCAAAGCCTGTTGCAACGATCCCGACACCAGGCAACACAGTTCAGGCAGGGTTTCCCACTCGGCGTGCCACAGACCGAGGCTGCGCTCGTGCTCCTGAGGCATGGCCGCGAACATCGTTGCGACCAGCCCCGGCGCACGCACTGAAGCGCTGATCATCACCGCCGCACCGACCGGATTACGCTTGTGGGGCATGGTCGATGAACCGCCCTTGCCCGCTGCCGCCGGTTCGAAGACTTCGCCCACTTCGGTCTGCATCAACAGACTGATATCCCGGCCCATCTTGCCCAGGCTACCGGCGATCAGACCCAGCCAACTGGCGAACTCCACCAGCCGGTCGCGCTGGGTGTGCCACGGCTGCTCCGGCAAAGTCAGTTGCAGTTCACGGGCCAGTGCTTCAGCGACGGGCAATGCTTGCGCGCCCAGTGCCGCCAAGGTGCCGGACGCGCCACCAAACTGCAGGCTTAACAGCCGTGGTTTGAGCTCCTGCAAGCGCTGACGATGACGGGTTATCGCACCCAGCCAACCGGCGATTTTCATGCCGAGAGTGACCGGAGTCGCCTGCTGTAACCAGGTACGTCCGGCCAGTGGCGTCACCGCGTAGCGCTGGGCCTGTCGGGCCAGAGATTCGGCCAGCTCGGCCAGATCCCGCTCCAGCAACACGATGGCTGCGCGCAGTTGCAGCACCAGTCCGCTGTCCATCACATCCTGGCTGGTAGCGCCCATGTGGACATAGCGTTCAGCCGCAGGATTACGTGCCGCGATCTTCTTGCCCAGCGCCTTGACCAGCGGGATTGCCGAATTACCGGCATTGCCAATCGCAACCGCCAACTCGGCAAAGTCGAACAGCTCGGCGCGGCAGTTGGCCTGAATGTCTTCGACTACTTCAGCGGGAATCAACCCCGTGCTAGCCTCGGCGCGGGCCAGCGCCGCTTCAAAGTCGAGCATGCCTTGCAGCCGACCATGGTCAGAGAAGATTTCGCTCATCTGCGGCTGTTTGAAGTACGCGTCGAAAAGTTGCTGACTCGATCTGTTCAAAACATGACTCCAGAATTCATGTGGCATCCGAATGGCTGACCCAGCCCTTGATCAGCACCGCAATGGCCGCCAGTGCCGCAGGCACCACCAGCGCGGTCAGTACCTGCTCGAAATTCCAGCCCAGGCCCAACAACGTGGCACCCGCCCATGCGCCGAGAATCGCGCCAAAACGGCCGATGCCCAGCATCCACGAAACGCCCGTGGCACGCCCTTGGGTAGGATAGAACCGTGCGGCCAGCGAAGGCATCGCCGATTGCGCGCCGTTGATACACATACCGGCCAGCAGCACCAGGGTCGCCAACACTGCAACGTTACCCAGGCTCTGCCCCACCAGCCAGGCGAACACGCCCGCCAGAAAATAGGCACAGCCAATCACTTTGTGCGGGTTGTACTTGTCCATGGCCCAACCCACGCCGACCGCGCTTAACACGCCGCCAAATTGAAACAGAGCCCCGATGAAGGCGGATTGTTCCATGCTCGCGCCGCTGTCGCGCATCAGGGTTGGCAGCCAGCTGGTCAGCAGATAAACGATGACCAGCCCCATGAAATAGGTCAGCCACAGCAATAAGGTCCCGGCGCTGTAGGTGCCGGAAAATATGACCTTCAAGACGTTACGGCTGCGCACGGTTTTCTGTTCCGGCACGCTGAAGTCTTTGGCGGCGTTGACCTCCTGACGGGAGATCGGTGCCAGCACCTTGCGAATGCGATCCACACCGAGGTTGCGTACCACCAGAAAGCGCGCCGACTCCGGCAGCCAGATCATCAGCACAACCGTGAGGATCAGCGGCAAAATCCCGCCAAGCATCAACAGGCTGTGCCAACCCATGGCGGGAATCAGTTTGGCGGAAACAAATCCGCCGCAGGCCATGCCGAGGTTGAAGCCGCAGAACATGCTGGTCACCAGCAATGATTTGAGACGCTCCGGGGTGTATTCCGAGAGCAGTGTCGTGGCGTTGGGCATCGCAGCGCCAAGGCCTAGACCGGTGAGCAGACGCAGGATCAGCAGTTGATCAATGTTGCTGCTGTAGGCCGACAGCAGGCTGAACAGACCGAACAGAAACACGGCCACGACCAGCACGACCTTACGCCCGAAACGGTCAGCCAGTGGACCGGACCCCAGCGCGCCGAAGACCATACCGATCAGCGCGGCACTCATCACCGGGCCAAGGCTGGCGCGATCAATGCCCCACTCCACACTCAACGCCGGAGCAATAAAGCCCATGGCGGCCGTGTCGAGACCATCAAGGAACACAATCAGGAAACACAGAATCACCACTCGCCACTGATAGCGGGACAAGGGTTGGGCATTGATAAAGGCCTGCACATCCAGTGTGCCGGCCTCGGGCACGCGAGCCGAAAGCGTCATGGTGGTTCCTTTTATTATTATTTGGGTCGCTCGCTGCTGCGAGCGCCCTGTTTCTGATCAAACTAAATACAACTTTCTGGTCGCCCCTTTCCTGCGAGAGCGGCCTGGTATCTATGACACCGCGCTGTCGCGAAGCAGACGCGGTTTATGTGGGAGCGGTGCTTGCCCGCGATAAGGACGACGCGGTCTTGAGCATACACCGCGGTGTTCTTATCGCGGGCAAGCACCGCTCCCACATAAAAATCGCATCTATTCAGTAACTTATCATTGGCCCCTATAGGTCATGCGTCGGCTGGACGGACGATCAAAAATCGAAAAACACCGTTTCGTCTTCACCCTGCACGCGGATGTCAAAACGGTACGCCAGCTTGCCGTCGACCGTACAGCGTTTGGCGATCAGGGTTTCGCGGCGGATCGGTTGTTCGATCAGGTTCAGCACCGGATCCTTGGCGTTGGCTTCAGCTTCATCGTCGAAATACAAACGGGTCTGCAGATGGATATTGATGCCACGGGCAAACAGCGACACGTTGATGTGCGCTGCCATGGGCACGCCAGCCGCGTTACTCACGATGCCTGGCTTGATGGTGTTCAACAGCCACTGACCATCTTCCCCCGTGGCAGTACGACCGAAGCCGTTGAAGGGTTTTTCCGGGTCGTAAATCGGGTCGTAATGACCTTCATGGTCGGCTTGCCAGAATTCCAGAAAGGCGTCACGAATCAGGTGGCCGTTACCATCAAAAACATTACCCAGCAGGACGATATGTTCACCCGGGGCATTGGGCAGGACCATTTCGTGAGTGATTTCCAGATCCCGGGGCGGATTGCCCGCAGCCTCCAGCGCCAGGCCGATATGCACGTACGGGCCAGCAGTTTGTGAAGGAGTTTCAGGCAGCAATTGAACCGGCATGTCATTAGCTCCTTAGCGATTTTCGAAGTGCGTCGCGCGCTGACCGCGCAGGACGATATCAAAGCGATAAGCCAGGCTGTCCATCGGATTGGCCATGCCCATGTCCAGCCGGGCAATCAGACTTTGCACCGCATCCGGATTGGCAATCGACTTGACGATCGGGCACAGCGGGATCAGCGGATCGCCTTCGAAATACAGCTGAGTGATCAAGCGTGTCGCAATCGACGGACCGCTGATTGACACATGAATATGCGCCGGACGCCAGTCATTGGGACCGTTGCGCCACGGGTAAGGACCGGGTTTTACCGTGCGGAAACTGTAGTTGCCATCGCGATCGGTCAAAGCCCGACCCACGCCGCCGAAGTTCGGATCGATGGGCGCCAGATAAGCATCGCGTTTGTGGCGATAACGGCCACCCGCGTTGGCCTGCCAGATCTCGACCAGTGTGTGTGGAATCGGCTTGCCGTATTGGTCGCACACCCGCCCGGCCAGAATAATACGCTCGCCAATCGGCAGACCACCGTTGTTGAAGTTCAGCAACAGGTCGTTGTCGTGCTCGCCAAATTTGAGGTGGGAAAAATCCGGGCCAGTGGCTTCGGAGACCGATTGCGGAATACTCACAAGGGCCTGTCGCGGGGAGCGCAGGATCGAGGTCTTGTAATCGGGGGTCAACGCTTTGGGGTGCCAGTTTCGGTCACGGACGACGAAACGACTGCTGCTCGCATCAGACATGCGGTTCTCCCTGGTTTTTATAATGAGGAGTGTTTATTGATGTCGCGCAGTTTCTCTCGACTTACCCCAAACCTGAACTGAATAAATCAAACACATCCATAACCAAATGGTTATGGATGCTCGGATTGACCATACGCCTTGCCCACTTCCTGCAAAACATCGACGCACCACTGCGCCGCTCTTGACAAAGGCAGGGCCGGATTACTGCAGATACCTACCGAGCCACCGGGCTCGCGAATGCCCAGCTCCAGCTCGTGCAGCTCACCGGTGTGCAAATCCTGCTGAACGGCGTCGAATGGCGCGATCCAGATCGCGTCGCTGCATTGCACGTAACGGCGGCTCAAGGTCAGCGACAGGGTTTCCAGCCGCTGGCGTGGCGGGCTGATTCCGCATTGCACGAACAGGCTGTCGGCAAATTTTCGAATAGTTGTGCCTGCCAAGGGCAGAACCATGGGGTAATTTTCCAGGCTTTCACGGCGCAACTTGCCCTCCAGCAACGGGTGATCGCGCCGGACGACAAGGGTCATGGATTCGCTGTACAGGTGCTCGAAGGTCAGGCCCTGAATCTGCGGGCTATCGGTCATGCGCCCGACCACCAGATCCAGTTCACCGACCCGCAATTGCGAAAGCAGATAGGCGCTGGGGCCCGTCATGACGCTGACGATCAGCGCTGGATGACGCTCATGCAGCCGACGCACCACTTCCGGGACCAGCAGGCTTTCGACAGTCGACAAGACGCCAAGTCGCGCGGTCACCGGTTCATGCTCGCCGGAGCGCAGGCTGCTCACCCCTTCGCGCAACGACTGCACACTGGGCCCGGCGAATCGCAGAAATGCCACACCCGCCTCGGTCAGCGCTGCGCCGCTTTTACTGCGCAGAAACAGCTGGGTTTCGAGCAGGGTTTCCAGCTCCTTGAGGGTTTTGGAAAGCGCTGGCTGGCTGATCGCCAACTGATCCGAAGCCCGCGCCAGACTGCCCTGCCTGGCCACCTCGAGGAAACACACCAGATGACGGAATTTGATTCGGGTATCGATGTTCAATTCGGTGGTCGCCTTACATTTGAATCCATTAATGGTGATACCAACGAGCGGCCTGAGTGTCCATTGGTGCGGCCAATATTGCCCCTGTAGGAGCTGCCGAAGGCTGCGATGGCGCTGGCTCAGGATAAAGGCTTCGCAGCCTTCGGCAGCTCCTACAGAAAACGCATTTCCAGTTCAAATGATTGCAGTGTGCTTGATAAGACTGCCGACTATTACCGCTGCACCCGAAACTGTCTGGGCGACTGGCCCGTGCAGCGTTTGAAGAATCGGGAAAAGTAGGCAGGCTCTGAAAACCCCAACCGGTCCGAAATCTGATTGATAGTCAGGGTGGTGTAAACCAGATCGCGTTTGGCTTCCAGCAGAAGACGTTGATTGATGATCTGCAAAGCCGACTGCCCGGTTAGCCGTCGACACAGACTGTTCAGCCAGGCTGCGCTGATATTCAGTTGTTCAGCGTAGTGTTCGATAGAACAGTGCTGGCGGAACTGCTCGCCCACCAACCGGGTAAATGCCTGCAAATGCTCGCGGCCTTTTTCATGGGAAGCCATCACGGACGAAGACAGCGCACTGCTGCGCCGATCCAGCCAGATCGACAGCATGGTAATCAGCGCATGGAGCATGGGGTCCCGTCCGGATTTATGCTGCGCGTACTCTTCACTGATCGCAGTAAACAACGGATCCAGCTGCTTGCGCTCTTCACTGTTCACGCCATAACAGTGGGCGACGTTCAACGGTAAAGACGCCAGCGACGCATTCAATTGTTCCACCATCGGCTGCGCCAGGCTGAGGATGTAACCCTGAATGTCCGGGGCAAAACTGAAGCGATGCACGCTCAACGCCGGAATCACCTGCAACGTAGTGCTTTCCACTTGCCGGGTGACACCTTCGACATGCAGGGTGGCCTGCCCGGATTGCACATAAAGCAACTGCACAAGATCGCTGTGGGAGTGGGTTTGTATTTCCCAACCGTGGAGCTCGCTGCGCTCTGGTATCGATTCGCAATGCAACAGGTCGGGAGTCGGCCAGAGCGTGGTTTCGCCGTAGAGCTTGAAGACCGGGACACTTTCAGCCGCTGGACCACGCATGTTTGCCCCCATCCACGAGTTATGAAAAGTCCAGAAAATGCAGCGAATAATGCCTTCTTCTTCGGATAACAGCCACTAAAAATACAGGACAGATAAAAACAACATATAAAAAAGGTTCTGCCATGAAAACCCAGATCGCCATTATTGGCTGCGGGCCGTCCGGCCTTTTACTCGGTCAATTGCTCCAGCAGGCCGGTATCGACAACGTCATCGTCGAACGCAAAAATCCCGAGCATATCCTCTCCCGAATCCGCGCTGGCGTGCTTGAACAAGGCACCGTCGACCTCCTGCGCGAGGCTGGCGTCAGCCAGCGTCTGGACAGCGAAGGCCTGCCCCACGACGGTTTCCAGCTGGCTTTCGACGGGCGCACCGAACGTATCGACCTGCATGGCCTGACCGGGGGCAAGCACGTCACGGTCTACGGCCAGACTGAGGTCACCCGAGACCTGCTGCAAGCGCGGGACGCAGCGGGCGCCGTCAGTTTCTTCGATGCCAGCAACGTTGTACCTCATGATATGAAAACCGATGCCCCTTATCTGACCTTCGAGCACGAGGGACAGAGCATCCGTCTGGATTGTGAATACATCGCCGGGTGCGACGGATTTCATGGCGTCTCGCGGCAATCGATCCCTGCTGAAGCAGTCGAGGTATTCGAACGGGTTTATCCGTTTGGCTGGCTTGGCGTACTGGCGGACACCCCGCCCGTCAGCGAAGAGCTGATCTACGCTCGCCACGAACGCGGTTTTGCCCTGTGCAGCATGCGCTCGCCCACACGTACCCGGTATTACGTCCAGGTGGACGCAGGGGAGAAGATCGAGGATTGGCCGGATGAGCGGTTCTGGGATGAACTCAAGCACCGTCTGCCCGCGGATGTCGCCAATCGCCTGGTCACTGGCCCATCAATTGAAAAGAGCATCGCCCCGCTGCGCAGCTTCGTGGTCGAACCGATGCAATACGGCCGGCTGTTTCTGCTGGGTGACGCCGCGCATATCGTACCGCCCACCGGGGCCAAGGGTCTGAACCTGGCGGCCAGCGACGTCAATACGCTGTATCGCATCCTGCTCAAGGTGTATCGCGAGGGCCGCACCGATCTGTTGCAACGTTATTCGGAAATTTGTCTGCGTCGGGTGTGGAAAGCTGAGCGGTTTTCCTGGTGGATGACCTCGATGCTGCATCGCTTTCCCGAGAACGACTCATTCAGCCAGCGCCTGCAACAAACCGAGCTGGATTACTTCGTTGGCTCCGAAGCTGGCCGCCGCAGCATTGCGGAAAATTATGTGGGCCTGCCATTCGAGGATATCCACTGAATCGGGACGCTTTGAACGGCCCGATGTAGCGCGCTGCACCGCAAAGCAACTGAAAATCAAGGGAAAATCAGTATTTTTGTGGCTGTTCATTTCGTGATCATTGGCCAAAAACCGCAGCCCATATGGCTTTGGCAATGTTATCCACAGACATACCCCCACTTTTCGTGGACAACTTTTGTCTGGTTTTGTGAAGTGGATTCAGGGACGCATAAGTGCCCCTGATTGGCAATGCAAAATCTGTACGGAGTCCTCAGGCAAAGCTGACACTGCACTGTCGTTCAGCAAACCGGGTTCTGTACAGACTGTGTGAAAACGTAACGAGCGACGGCAAGACAAGGCAAAAACAGGCGAAAAACGGCCGGGGTCGCGTCCGACTCTAGGTGTTCTAAATGAGCATTTTTCGCCTGTTTTTAACGCAGTATTGTGCGCGTAGCACCGAAGGTGCCCAGCCTGCAGTAGTTTTCACACAGTCTTTGTAGGAGCGCGGTCTGGGCCGCATCCTGACGATCCGGTACGTCAGCGAAAGTTATATCGCCTGACCAGACGCAATCGCGGGCAAGCGCGCTCCTACAGCGGAAAGCATTCGAGTTCGAATCGCGAGCAAGGTTTCGCGCCACACCGATCAGTGTTACAGGATCGGTGTGGCTGCGAGGCAGAGCCACTTTAAGCCTGCGTCTTGTACCGCAACCAGACCCCGCCCTCGTCCTGAACCTCGGCCGACACCAGTTTCAGATAAGCCGGCTGCTTCCAGGCCTCGGTCGATACCTCAAAGGAGGCTGGATGCTCGCCTCGGCCGTCGATCAAAGGCAGCAGCAAAACGCTGACTTCGTCCACCAGCCCGGCATTCAGGAACGAACCGCTGACATGGGGTCCACCTTCAACAATCAGACGCTTGCGGCCCAGTTCGCTGGCGAGAATGTCGACAACTTTATTCAGGTCGATGTCAGTCTTGCCGCCAAAAATGTAGGACACATTGATGGATTGCAGATACGCAAGGTAATCGTCTTCCACGGATTCGCTGACCACTTCGACCACATGGGAACCCAGCGCCTGGTTGCTCTTCCAGGCTACTTTGCCGTGTGGATCGATGGAGATGGCGTAAGTTTCTGCGTTGCGGTCAGCGAAATGATGGGTACGTGGCACCGGGGATTTGGCCAGCCCACGAGGGTAATCGTCGCCGTGAGAGATTTCCTGCATGGTCACGCGGCCGCAGATCCAGGCATCGAAATGGAACGTCTTTGCCAGCTCCTCATAAAGATCGCCAGCGACATTCTTGAAAGGCCGCTCCCAGCCATCAGTCAGGGCGTGGCCGTCCAGGGAGGACATCATGTGGCAGATAACATAAGGCTTCATGGTAGTGCTCCGGGCAGGTGACTTCGCCAGACAATGGCGTTGTATTACCGACCCGTAGCGTTTGGGGATAGTTCGATTGACGACGGTGCCAACGTCATCGGAGCCTTCGGCATCTCTTATCCAACAACTCACAACCCGATGAATTCAAGAGCAACTTCCTGTAGGAGCGCGCTTGGTCTGGGCCGCATCCGGACGATTCGGTCTTTCATTCGATAAATATATTGCCTGTGCTGACGCAATCGTCCGGATGCGGCCCAGACCAAGCGCGCTCCTACAGGTCTCCGGGCGCGGCGCGACAGCCTGGTGTCGGGGGCACCGGCGTGTTCCTACAAGTCAGTTCGCGGTGCCTTGGACACCGCGATTGGCCCATCAAAGCTTGAACTTGCCCACCATGCTCTGCAGGTGCACACCCAATCGCGCCAGCTCAACGCTGGACGCTGCAGTCTCTTCACTGGCGGCGGAGGTCTGCTCGGAAATATCCCGGACATTGAGCACGCTGCGGTTGATTTCGTCGGCCACGGCCGTTTGCTGTTCGGCGGCTGCGGCGATCTGCTGATTCATCAGCTCGATGGATGAAACCGAACGTGTGATGCTCACCAGAGAGGTAGCGGCACGTTGAGTCAGCTCCACGCTGCTGTCGGTCAACGAGCGGCTGTTTTCCAGAATCGTCGCAACACGCTGAGTGCCGGTGTGCAACCCGGTGATCAGGCCTTCGATCTCTTCGGTGGAGGTTTGGGTACGTTGCGCCAAGCTGCGGACTTCGTCGGCTACCACGGCAAAACCACGACCGGCTTCACCGGCACGTGCCGCTTCAATGGCAGCGTTTAGAGCCAGCAGGTTGGTTTGCTGCGCCACCGACTTGATCACGTCCAGCACGCTGCCGATCTTGTCGCTTTCGGTTTGCAGATCATTCATGGCAACCGTAGATTGGCTCACTTCTTCAGCCAGTCGACCAATCTGTTGCATGGCCTGGGTCACCACTTCATCGCCCTGCTTCGCTTCGCGGCTGGCGTTGATGGCGGCTTCGGAAGCTTCTTCGGCGTTGCGGGCGACTTCCTGCACCGTAGCGGTCATTTCGTTCATGGCCGTGGCGACCTGATCGGTTTCCACCTTCTGGCTATTAACGCCCGCGCTGGTTTGCTCAGTCACCGCCGACAGTTGCTCGGCAGCACTGGCGATCTGCACTACGCCATCACTGATACCGCCAATCAGATCACGCAGCCCCACGGTCATGCGCTGCATGCTGGTTTGCAACTGGCCCAACTCGTCTTTGCGAGTCACCGCCATGTTATGACTCAGGTCACCGTTGGCGACGAACTCGGCATTGCGCAGGGTTTCCATCAGCGGCGAGACGATCAGACGAGTGATCACCCAGGCAGCCAGGATGCCGAACAACAACGCGGCGATGGTTGCGCCTGCCAGAAACATATTGGCGTCATTCACGTCGTTGGTGCGCAGCACGATCTGGTTGGCAGTCATTTTCTTGCTGGCTTCCAGCAAGCGGGTCACGTCGTCCGTCAAGGCAATCTGCGCCTGCTGGGCCTTGGTCACGCTTTCGCTGAACTGCCCGATCGCAGCCCGAAAGGCGACCAACGCCTGATCAATGCCTTGAATGGCTTGAGGTGAAGCCTGATTGAGGTTTTTCAGGTTGTTCCGTGCGGCATCCACAGCGGCGAGTGCTGGTTGCAGGTATTCAGGCTTGGTGCTGTAGGTGTAAGTCTGGGCGTGAGAGCGTGCCTGTTGAATGAGGCGATTCTGCGCGGTCATGGCCCGGGCCTGAGGGTCCGCCTCACCCGCCTGATCCTGAATTTTTTCCAGCTCAGAGATCATCGTATCAACCTGAGCGCTGATCGAGCCGCGCGCCGCTTCACGACTTTGGGTTGCCTGAACGAAATCGTTGAAATGGGTTTTGTAAACCGTCACAGAGTCACTGACTTCGCCAATCAGGCCAAGGCTGGCACCGGTGACAAAAAAGGTTTTCATCTCGCGGGTCTGGTTTTCCAGCTTGGTGATGTAACTGGTGACCGCAGCGGCACGTTCGGCATCCGGGTTGAGCATGTAGCTCAGTCGGGCGATGCGCAGGTCGCGCGCCTGCTCATTGAGCGTGGCGATAGATGCCACCTTGTTGCCACGCTCGGTCAACGACTGTAGACCGGACCAGCCGGTAAAAGCGATTAAACACGTGAGGATCAGCACCAGAGCGAAGCCTAGTGAAAGTTTTGCTTTGACACTGATATTCGCCAGTGTTGTGTTAATCGCTGTGAGCATAGAACCGTCCGGGAATGATGAGGTTGATGAGGGCGGCCCTGCTCTCTTGGATGCGCATCCATTTGCGCGACATCAAAATGACATCACGCCATCATAAACGTTTCAGCACTGGAGAAAATAAGCTTCAAATGACAGACGGCCGGTTAGCAGGTGCTACCGGCACAAGATCGTGTTTTGCGGGGGGTATAGCGGGGATAGACGGGTTTACGGGTATTGATTACGAAATATTTCTACGCTGCCGCAGCAACTCGCGTCTGCAGGTCGAGCGTCACGCCGATCAAGCGGGCGAAGATTTCCAGCGTCTGAATCAAATCCGGATCATCCAGCCTGGCAGGCAACGGATCAAGGGCACACAGTGTGCCGAAAAATGCCCCGTCAGCCAGGATGATCGGCAACGACACATAGCTTTCGAAACCATACTGTTTGGGCACAGGATGGTTCACGAAGCGCGGGTCCTCACTAACTTTTGAAATCACCACGGCGGCGTGATGCTGACGAATTTCCTTGCAGATGGTCGCTTCGACGTCCAGCTCATCGCCAGGGGTGACGCCAAACTGAATTTCATCGTGGACAGCGCAGGCAATCCAGCGCTGATCGGTGACCCGGGCAATGGCCGCAAAACGCAGCGACGTCAGTCGCGTCATCAGGCGCAGAATATTGGAAGTCGCTTCGACCTCGGCGATCGCTGCGACTTCAGCATCAGTCAATTGGATGGCTGTCACGTATGTGTACTCGTATGGTTCGGAGTCCGGACGTAAAAGTGAGCTCCTTCACAAAACGCCAGGCGGTTGCGCATCCTACGTTGGCAGTCCCCTGCCCGGCAACTGCCTGTGATGCCGCACCCTGCCCGCCTCAGCGTCGCTCCTCACGAATGAACGCTTCGCCCAACGCTCCCGGCTGATTGCCTGAACCCGCTGCCTTTGCGTTTTTATCCATTGCCACCCAGATCATGACCATCAGCGTGACGGCATAAGGCGTCATCAGCACGAAGTATTGCGGCAGGCGAATGCCGGTGGACGCCAACTGTGGGATCAGCGCCTCGATGCAGCCGAAAAGAATGGCACCGGCAAGGGCGCGCCAAGGCGACCAGCGGGCAAAAATCACCAGCGACACCGCAATCCAGCCACGTCCGCCGGTCATGTCGGCGATCCACATCTTGGTGCTGAGCACCGAAATATAGCCGCCTGCCAGGCCGATCAACGCTGCGCCCGCCAGAATTGCAGCCAGTCGATAACCCAAAACAGAGATACCTGCCGCGTCCGCCGCCTGAGGATTTTCACCAACGGCTCGCAAGCGCAGACCGGCATTACTGCGATAAAGAAACCAGACGACACCCAGAAAAATAAGCGGTGTCAGGTAAACCAGTGGGTTTTGTACAAAAATCTTTCCGATAAGCGGCAACCCGGAAAGTGGCCAAAGTGCCACTGCGGCCAGCCCGGTTACAGGTTGGTTGGTCCATTCAAGCAAGGTGCCAAGCAATCCGGTCAGTCCCTGACAGAAAAACACCAGTGCAAGCCCGGCGATGACCTGGTTGATACGCATCACCAACACCATCAGCGCGAACAACAGCGACACCACACTGGCAGCGAGCATGGCCATGATCAGCGAGATCATCGGCGTGCTGAAGCTTAGTTGGGCGCCGATCGCCGCCAGTGCGCCAACCAGCATCAAGCCTTCGGCCCCCAGCGCTAGAACCCCGGCACGCTCGGTCAGAATCAGGCCCAGGGCCGCCAGTGCGAATGGCACAGCAAAGTCAGGGGAATTGCCCAGCCAGTTGGCAATCATGTCCATCACTGCTCTCCCGTTTGAATCAGTCGCATGCGATGACGAATGAAAAAGTCTGACGAGGCCACACAGATCACCAGAATGGCCTGGATCAACTGCACCATGGAAAACGGGATCTGGTAGAACACCTGCAAACTGCGTCCGGCCACGAATAGCAGCGCGACCAATAAAGCGACGATGGTCGCCGCCACAGGGTTATTGCGCGCCAGGAAGGCAATCAGAATTCCGGAGAACCCATAGCCCTGATAGAACGACTGAGTCAGGCGGCCTTCCTGCCCGGCGGTGACGATAAATCCGGCAATCCCGGCCAGTGCCCCGGAAAGCAGCACCGTGCCGATGATCATTTTGCGCACCGGCACGCCGACGGCATCAGCGACGCGCGGATTGGCATCAACGAAACGCAGGTAAAGGCCCGCCCGGGAAATACCGATAAACCACAGCGCGAAAACAGTGACGATGATTGCCAGCACAATCGCCGCGTTGTAGCCATCGAGCAGATCCGGCAAGCGCTCAAAGCTTCGGAATGCCGGGGAGTATGGAAAGTTGTCACGAGGATCTTTCCAGTTGCCGTAAAGCAGATGCAGAAGGAAATTGGCGGCGATGTAGTTGAGCATCAGGGTCGAGATGATTTCGTTGACCTTGAGACGCAGCTTGAGCAGCACGGGCGCGAGGGTCCAGAGCACGCCGCAGATCATTGCCGCCGCGAGCATCAACGGTAGCCGAATCGACGGCGGGCCGACTTCGAACAACGAAATCGCAGTAGCGCCAATGCCGCCCCAGATCATCTGACCTTCGAGGCCCAGGTTCCAGAACCGCGCACGAAACGCCATGCACCCGGCCAGCCCCACCAGGATCATCGGCGCGGCCTGAAACAACACCGCTTTGAAATTCTGCGGGTCCAGCACGGTCAGCACGACAAACTCATTGAGCAGTTCTTCTGCCGGAACACCCGCGCCCACCAGAATTGCCGCCGAGATGGCCAGGCCAACCACCAATGCCAGGGCAATCACCAACGCTTGCCAGTACCAGGCCAACTGTTGACGAATTTCCAGCGCATAGCGGCGCGAAAGCAGTGGCTGACGTCGTGCAGGCTTTTGAGTCGAGGATTGCAGTGTCACGTCAGTCATGACTCACCATGGCCTTGCCTATCGCCTGGCGATCCGCCGGGCGTTCGAATTCTGCGACGATCCGGCCGCTGTTCATGACCCCGATACGGTCGGCCAGCATCAGCACCTCATCGAGGTCTTCACTGATCACCAACACCGCCGCTCCGGCATCCCGGGCGGCCCGCAAACGACCGTGCACCGCAGCGGTCGCCTTGGCATCCAGCCCTCGACTGGGACTGTGTACCAGCACCAGTTGCGGGTCGCGGCTGAACTCCCGGGCGATTACCAGTTTTTGCGCATTACCACCGGACAGCAGCGCGGCTTTCTGCTGCAGGGAGCGAACACCCTGCACGTCGAAAGCGCTTATAGCGGCGGTGGCATCTTCATCCATACGCTTGCTGCGCAGGCGAAAAAACGAGCCGTAACGACCGCTGTGGATCTGCCCGATAGCAAAGTTCTCGGCCACCGACAGCGAGCCTGCCAACGCTGCGCCGTAGCGGTCGGCGGGAATCGAAGCGATGCGCAAGTCCCGACGTTGCTCGGCGGATGCGCCGCACAAATCGCCAAAACCCTGCAGCAGCATTTCGCCCTCTACCGCTTGAGGCAGGCCCATCAAGGCGTTGGCCAACTCACTCTGGCCGTTACCACCCACCCCGGCGATGCCATAAATTTGCCCGGCATGCAGGGTCATATCGACGCCAGCCAACGGTCCCTGACCCGCTACAGAGCGCAGATTGCGCACCACCAGTTTTGCCTCGCCCGCCGGGGCTTGGGGATGCTCGGCAAGGGTCTGCGATTCACCCACCGTCAAGCGCACCAGTTGCTCGACCGATACGCTTTGCGGATCAAGGGTTTCCACGGTTCGACCGCCACGCATCACCGTCACCCGGTCGGCATAGCGTTTGACGTCAGACATTTTGTGCGTCACCAGAATCACCGCCGCGCCCTGCCGTGCGAAAGACTGCACGGTCGCCAGCAAGCGTTCGGCTTCCTGATCGGTCAGCACGGCTGTGGGTTCGTCGAGAATCAGGATCCGCGCACCGGCCAACAACACCTTGAGAATCTCCACCCGTTGCTGCTCGGCAATCGACAGGTTTTCGATGGTCTGGCGCGGATCGATGGCAAAGCCCAGTTCCTGAGCCTTGGCGCTGATCTGCTTTTCGAGTGTTTGCAGACGTTTGCTGTAGCTGCCCTGCCCCACAGCGTCGGGCAGGCCGAGCAGAATGTTCTGGGCAACAGTGAAAGGTCGCACCAGCTTGAAATGCTGGTGGACCATGCCGATGTGGTAGCGACTCGCGTCCTTGGGGCCGCTGAGCCGCACCGGGTTGTCATCAATCAACAGCGACCCGCTCTCCGGCGCATACAAACCGGCGGCGATGTTCATCAGCGATGATTTGCCCGCGCCGTTT
This sequence comes from Pseudomonas quasicaspiana, assembly GCF_021147825.1. Lineage (NCBI taxonomy): Bacteria > Pseudomonadati > Pseudomonadota > Gammaproteobacteria > Pseudomonadales > Pseudomonadaceae > Pseudomonas > Pseudomonas quasicaspiana. The sequence continues at coordinate 10,975 of NZ_JAGTPI010000057.1, read as the reverse complement.
TCGCCAAGCAGCGCATGCACTTCCCCCCATTTGCCGGTGAAGTGCGCGTCAGTCAAAGCCTTGAAGCCGTCGAAGGATTTGCTGATGCCGGTGAGCTGAATCGCGTTCGCCTGACTCATTGCTGAGAAGCCACGCCTTTGACGAACCAGTCCATCTTCCACAAGTCGGCATCAGGCATGCTCTTGCCCGCCGCGATTCGCTCCTTGCCATCGCGATCACTCATCGGGCCGCTGTAAATGATCTTCTGCCCCTTCATCAACTCGTCGCGAGCGGCCTCGATCTTTTGCTTATTCTCGGCAGAAATATGCTCGCCCGCTGTCAGCGTAATGTCTGTGCCACCTTGCTCCATGGACAGCAGCGCGCCTTTTGGATCAGGCACCCAGTTACCGGCAATGATTTTCTTCAATTCAGGAGCCAGAAAGCGATCCCAGACCCAGGCCGAAGAACAAACAGTGGCCTTGGGGGCGAACTCACTCAAGTCACGGTGGTGGCCGGTACCCAGCACGCCGCGCTCCTGGGCGACGATTTGCGGTGTTGGACTGTCCACGTGTTGGCCGATCACGTCGGCGCCGTTATCGATCAGGGCCATGGCAGCCGCGCGCTCTTTGACAGGGTCATTCCAGGCCCCGGTGTAAATCACGTTGACCGTGGCATTCGGGTTGATCTGTTGCGCGCCCAGTGCAAAGGCATTGACGGTCCAGTTGACCTGGCCGAAGGGGTTGGCGGCGACAAAGCCGAGTTTGCCGGTCTTCGAGGCTGCGCCCGCCGCCATGCCGCACAGGTACTGACTTTCGTAAGTACGGCCGTAGAAGGATTCCAGATTTGGCGCATTGGTCGTGCCGGAGCCGTTGAGGAAAGCGATCTTCGGGTATTTCTTCGCCAGATCGAGGAAAGTATCGGAGTAGCCAAACGCGGTGCCGATGATGACGTTAGCTCCCCGGGCAATCAGTCGATCAACCACGGGCGTAATTGCAGCGGCGTTTTCCGGCACGCTTTCCACGTACTGGATTTTGGTACCCAGCTCTTTCTCCAGCTTGACCCGCGACTCATCGAACGCCTGAGTCCAGCCACCATCATTGCGTGGGCTGATATAGACCATGGCAATCTTCGCCGGCTTCTCCAGGGTCAAGCCCTCTGCCGATGCGCCGTGTGCCAGACCCAGCAATATTGCAGCACCCAAGGTTCGCTTAAGAAATCTGTTGAGCATTGTTGATCATCCTGATGAATGGCTGAAGGGACAGGGTTGGGAGGGTCAGAGCATGAAGTTGATACGGAACACGTTCTGCTCAGGGTCGAGTAGCACCGCCTGGTACCAGTTGTAGTAAGTCAGATAAGGCGCCTTGATCAGGGTTGCGCCCTTGGCCAGCGCCAAGGGCACCAGTCGATCTACATCGGCCTGCCCGGCGACATCAATGTTCAGTAAAAACTTCACACCGCTGGCCGAACAGTAATCGCCAAGACCCAATAGCTCGTAGGCTTCAGGAGCATTAAAGCCAATGCACGATTTGCCGGTATCGAGACCACGAAAGATCGGCGAGCGAATCGCCTCCACTTCCTTGAAGTCGAACAGGTCGGCGTAGAAGCAGCTCAGGGCGACAATGTCTTTGGCAAACACATTCACATAAGAAAGTGTGTTCATCAGGCCACCTTGCTGCCGCCGAAAGTGGTCTGCTTGACGAACTTCGACAGCAGATGATCGCCCGACGTAACAGCAGCGTGCAGTGGGGTTTCGCCTTCAGCCAGGCAACCCGGCAGGCACTCGATCACTGCGTCGTAATTAGGCTGATGAAAAAACACCAGCGACTGGCGCCGGTTGTCTGAAACGCTGTCCTGGGGGGGATTGACCACTCGATGCAAGGTAGAAATCCAGCGATCGTTGGTCCACAGCATCATCAAGTCGCCGATATTGACCACGAAACTGTCCTCGACATAGGGCACATCGACCCACTCGCCTCGCTGATTACGCACCTGCAAGCCGCCAAGTGCGCTGTCCGGACGAACGATGGTCATGCTGCCGTAATCGGTGTGCGCACTGGCGCGCATTTGTCCGGCTTCAACCTCGCCCTTGATGTCCGGATAACTCAGGCTGCGAAACATACTGATGTGGCGGTCAATGGTGCTGTCGAAATAGTGCTCATCCAGCTCCAGCGCCAGTGCGAAAATACGCATCATTGCCGCAGCGAGCTCACTCATTGCGGCGAAGTACTCGCAATAAGCTTCCTGAAAACCAGGCAACAGATGTTCTGCAGGCCAGACATTGGGCGCGAAGTGCGAACCGGCGACGGCATTGTGGTAGTAGTCATCACCAGGCACGTGGGTGGGGCCAATGGAAAACGATTCCTTGAGATCGCCGGGTGCACTTTCTTCCAGCGAATAAGACAGGCTTTCCTCGGCGATTGCGCTGTAACCGCGCACCATCTCCGGGCTCGGCCGATCGACTTTGCGCTTTTGCTCAAGGGGCAGATCAAAAAACTCACGGGTCAGTCGAGACACGCGCTCAAGCAGTTCAGGTGAAATCTGATGGTGTGTGATGACCAGAAAACCAATGTCCCGACAAGCCTGATTGACCTGACGAGCCACAGCCGCCTTGCCCTCGGGGTGGCCGGAAAAGAACGGTGCAAGATCGATGATGGGGACGGATTGCAGGGTCATACGAGTAACACCTCTCTCGACACAGCATTGAACATGCACCGGTTGCCCGGCCCTGATATGCAGGAGAGAAAAGCAGTAACTGTGCCAGTCTTTGAATAGCTATAACTTTCAGGTGTTTAGCGTTTTAAGCAGATAAAAACAGATCAAATGGTCCGAAGCAGAGCACTTGGTTTGGGCGGGACGAGCACGAAAAGCGGGCATGGGGGCTGAAGACGGATCAAGGGTTGAACGGGCTGAAGTCGATTGATCGCAGATCATGTCGACGCAAATCCGAGCATGAGCACGTCGTGAATAAAAGCTATCAAAACCTTTTTGCATCAAATACGATGCGAATCACGCTATAAATTATTTATGCACCGTATAGGATGCAATTTTAAGTGAATGAATTAGGTATATTGATCAGAAATCTGCGCAAGAGCGCTGGCCTTTCGCAAAGCCAACTCGCAGACCGGCATGGCATGAGTCGAGCGACCATTTCCGGCATTGAGAACAACACTATCCCCGAGGTCGGCATTCGCAAGGTTGCGGCAGTCCTTGAAGGCTTGGGCTATGAATTGACTGCGACCCCCAAACGTCGACGCAAGACCCTTGATGAACTGAAAGCGGGAAACGTCCATGAATAGCTCAGCAAGTGAAAGGCTGTACATCGGCGCAGGGGGAGTCGCTGCCGGAACTCTGGGGCGTGGTGGAAAAAACAATCGCGACTCGATTTTCTCCTATAACCAGCCACTGGCCGAAAAGGACGCCGTGTCCTTGACCATGCCAGTGCGCCTGGAGAGCTACAACTGGGAGTACGGAATCCATCCGCTATTCGAGATGCACCTACCCGAGGGGCATCTCAAAAATGAACTCACGCGTCGCTTCAGCAAGTCGGTGCGCGGCTTTGACGACTTCGCATTGCTGGGCATCGTAGGCCCACATCAGCTCGGGCGCATCAGCATCGCCCATGCCGCCAGCGACGAGCCGCTTCCCGAGATCAATCTTTCCGAACTGTTGATCTACGACGGGGCGGAAGACTTGTTCGATAGCCTCATGAAAACTTACGCCGCCTACTCAGGGGTTTCAGGCGTTCAGCCAAAAGTACTGATCCGCGAAGCTGACGAGAAGGAAGGCGAAACTGGACGAATTACCCATCGGGGTGCCACGCACATCGTTAAAACATTCCACGACCCGGAATTCCCCCAACTGGCCGCCAATGAGTTTTTCTGCATGCGGGCAGCATTCCATTCCGGTCTTCAAGTACCTGAAATCCAGCTTGGCCGCCAAGGAAGATTACTGGTCGTGAAACGCTTCGACGTCGCTGACAGCGGCTACCTCGGATTTGAAGACATGTGCGTGCTGTCAGGCTGGGGGACAGTCAAGAAGTATGACGGCAGCTATCAAGGGTGCGCCAGGCTGATCCAGTCTTATGTCACGCCGTCCCGTGTTACTAAAGCACTGGAGGACTTCTTCATGATGGTCGCGCTTTCTGCCGGTATCCAGAATGGTGACGGGCATTTGAAAAACTTCGGGTTGCTCTATGAAAACTGTGCCGAGGACGCAGACATCTGGCTCGCGCCAGCTTACGACCTTGTGACCACCACGGTATATGCAGGAAACGACATCATGGGTCTGTTGCTGGGTGGTTCAAAAGCCTGGCCAAAACGCAAGATGCTGGTCCAGTTCGGGCGCACGTCGTGCAGCTTGACCGAAGCCCGCTGCGCCGAACTGCTTGGCAGAGTAAGCACTGGCATGAGCCGGGCGATGGCCGAGCTTTCGGAGTACCGCAAGACCCATCCGGAATTCGAGCCGGTGGGAGAAAAAATGGCCACGGCATGGGCGAAAGGCTTGGCCAGGAGCATTGAGCCAGAATAACCCTGCGATTTTTTTAATCAGGATTTAACGCGGGCAAATCCCATTGAGAATCAGCGCCCGGAGATTCTCCAGCGTCTGCGCAAAGAACACCGGATCATCAAGCGTCTTGCCGGTCACCGCGTTGATCTGGCTGGCGAAGTCCGCATAGTGCTGGGTGGTGGCCCACAGCGAGAAGATCAGGTGATGCGGTTCAACCGGTGCCAGTTTGCCCGCCTCTATCCAGCCCTGAATCACCGAGACCTTGGCCTCAACGATATCGCGCAGTGGCTGCTCCAGTTCAGCCAGCATCAACGGCGCACCCTGAATGATCTCCAGACAGAACAGCCGCGACTCGGCGGGATGGTCACGGGACAATTCCAGCTTGACCCGGATGTATTCGCTGATTGCCTCGACCGGATCCTGCTCTGCACTGAAGCCGCGCAACGGTTTCAACCATACATCCAGCAACTGGCGCAGCACACTGGTGTAGAGCTCCTCTTTGCTGGCGAAGTAATAAAGCAGATTGGTCTTGGACACATCGGCCATGCTCGCCACCTGATCCAGGCTGGTGCCATGCAGGCCGAAGCGCGAGAAGATTTCCAGCGCAGCGTCCAGAATCGCCGCACGCTTGCCTTCTATCAAACGCATCCGCCGCTTGACCGTCGACGCACTGGCCTCGCGCGTGCCCTTGCCTTTAACCACAGGCTTGGCTTTAGCCTTGAGCGCAGGCGCCTTGGGTTTCACCACACGGCTGCGTTTGACGGATTTGGGAGGCGCCACTGGAGGTTCGTTGTTCACATTTAAGACCGCATCAACATTGAATACCGGGGCACTTTACCTTGGTGGATGGGGGATAGACCACAAACCGAAGCACGCAATGTCCATGGCACCTCGCTGTGGTGCAGCCAACACTGGACCTGTAGGAGCTGCCGAAGGCTGCGATCGCGGCGTACCTGGATGAATGCATCGCAGCCTTCGGCAGCTCCTACAAAAAACAGACATCGGTATTCCTGCCCCGTCTGCGTGCACCGCGCACAAACCAAGTGCTCTAATCCAGACCAAATGGTCTGAAACCCATACCATTATTCAATCAACTCTTTGTTTTAAAACAACAATCAAAAGCTGGCCTGCTTCATGCAAAACGTCCTGTGTAGCGTGCTGCCGGACTTCGCCGGGCGCACCGTTCATTGCCACCGCATGCAAGAGGCCTTCACATGGATATTGGAATCTTCATCCCTATCGGTAACAACGGCTGGCTGATTTCCAGCAACGCGCCGCAGTACATGCCGACTTTCGAATTGAACAAGACAATCGTGCAGAAGGCCGAGCATTACGGCTTCGAATTTGCCCTGTCGATGATCAAATTGCGCGGGTTCGGTGGCAAGACCGAGTTCTGGGAACACAACATGGAGTCCTTCACGCTGATGGCGGGACTCGCCGCTGTCACCAGCCGCATCCACCTGTTCGCCACCGTTGCGACCCTGACTATTCCCCCGGCCATCGTGGCGCGTATGGCCTCGACCATCGACTCGATTTCCGGCGGCCGCTTCGGGGTGAACCTGGTAACAGGCTGGCAAAAACCGGAATACGAACAGATGGGCATGTGGCCGGGAGATGAGTTCTTCTCGACCCGCTATGAATACCTGGCCGAATACGCCCAAGTGTTACGAGACCTGTGGAGCACCGGGCACAGCGATCTCAAAGGCAAGTACTTCACCATGAACGACTGCCGCGTCAGCCCTAAACCTCAAGCTGACATGAAAATCATCTGCGCAGGCCAAAGCGAAGCGGGCATGGCGTTTTCTTCGCAATACGCCGACTACAACTTCTGCTTCGGCAAGGGTGTGAACACCCCGATGGCTTACGCGCCAACCGCTGCCAAGCTGATCGAGGCCAACGAAAAAACCGGCCGCAACGTCACTTCCTGCCCGCTGTTCATGATCATCGCCGACGATACCGATGAAGCCGCCCGCGCCCGCTGGGAGCACATCAAGGCCGGGGCTGACGAGGAAGCTATCGCCTGGCTCAGCGAAAAAGGCTCAGCCGACAAGAGCCCCGGCTCGAACATGCGGCAGATGGCCGATCCAACTTCCGCCGTGAATATCAATATGGGCACGCTGGTGGGTTCATGGGCGTCGGTGGCACGCATGCTCGATGAAGTGGCCAGCGTACCTGGCACCCAGGGCGTGATGCTGACCTTCGATGACTTCGTTAAAGGCGTGGAAGATTTCGGGCAGAAGATTCAACCGCTGATGACCAGTCGCCAACACATCAATCTGCTCAAGGAATCTGCCTGATGAATGCAACTGCCCCTGTATCAGGCTATGCACCACCGCAGTCCGCAGAAGCTGCTCGGCAACTTCCTGCAAGCCCGGAACCGCTGAGCATGAAAGCCTGCGAGACGGCCTTGATCGTGATCGATATGCAGAACGCCTATTCGACGCCGGGCGGCTATCTGGACCTCGCGGGTTTTGATGTGAGCAGCACCGGGCCGGTGATCGCCAGCATTCAGAAGGCAGTGGTCGCAGCGCGCGCCGCAAGCATGCCGGTGATTTTCTTCCAGAACGGCTGGGACCCGGATTACGTCGAAGCCGGCGGCCCGGGTTCGCCCAACTGGCATAAATCCAATGCCCTGAAAACCATGCGCAAACGCCCCGAGCTGCAAGGCCAACTACTGGCCAAAGGCGGCTGGGACTATGAGTTGGTGGACGAACTGAAGCCACAGCCGGGCGACATCGTATTGCCGAAAACCCGCTACAGCGGCTTCTTCAATACCAACTTCGACAGCGTGCTGCGCAGCCGTGGCATTCGTAACCTGGTGTTCACGGGTATCGCCACCAACGTATGTGTTGAGTCGACCCTGCGCGATGGCTTCTTCCTCGAGTATTTCGGCGTGGTGCTGGCCGACGCCACGCATCAGGCGGGTCCGGCGTTCGCGCAGCAGGCGGCCCTGTTCAACATCGAAACGTTTTTCGGCTGGGTTTCCAGCGTTGAAGATTTCTGCAGCACGTTCACTCCCAAAACTTCCACTCTCTGAGGAAAGCCCATGACCAAGAAAGCGATCATCCCAGCCGGCACCACCAAGCCTATCGCCCCGTTTGTGCCGGGTTCAATGGCTGACGGCGTGCTGTATGTATCCGGCACCCTGCCCTTCGACAAAGACAACAACGTCGTGCATGTGGGCGACGCGACCGCTCAGACCCGCCATGTGCTAGAGACCATCAAGAGCGTGATTGAAACCGCAGGCGGCACCATGGACGACGTTACGTTCAACATGATCATGATCAAGGACTGGGCCGACTACGCGAAGGTGAATGAGGTCTACGCCGAATACTTCGCCGGGGAAAAACCTGCGCGCTACTGCATCCAGTGCGGTCTGGTAAAACCCGAAGCACTGATCGAAATCGCCAGCATCGCCCACATCGGCTGATTTCACAGGACGCCTGTCGCTGGATCCGTAACAAGGTTGAACCCGTAGGAGCTGACGAGCACCGCGAGGCTGCGATGGCGGTCTGTCTGATACACCGCCATCGCAGCCCCGCGGCGCTCGTCAGCTCCTACCGGTCCAGCGCTTGATAGCGGCAGCGCGCGGTGAGAATCCCCCCCTTTAAACAAGCAGGCGCTTGAGCGCCTGTAATGGAGTCTTGCATGCACTACGAAATCCTCGGCAACCAGGCCGCCGATGCGCCGACGCTGGTATTGAGTTCAGGCCTGGGCGGCTCGGCCCGGTTCTGGGCACCGCAACTGCCAGTGTTGACCGAACGCTATCGGGTGGTGGTTTACGATCAGGCTGGAACTGGCCGCAGCCCGGCGACCCTTGCCGAGGATTATTCGATTGCGACCATGGGCACCGAGTTACTCGATCTGCTCGACAGCATTGACGTACAGCACTGTCACTTCATCGGCCATGCGCTGGGTGGATTGGTGGGGCTGGAACTGGCCTTGCAGCGCCCGCAACTGTTGCAAAGCATGGTGCTGATCAACGCCTGGAGCAGCCCGAACCCGCACAGCGAACGCTGCTTCGCGGTGCGCAAGAATCTATTGCGCGACAGCGGTCCGGCGGCTTACGTCCAGGCCCAGGCGCTGTTTCTCTATCCTGCCGACTGGATCGCCGAACACAGCGCGCAACTGGCCGAAGATGAAGCCCATGCGCTGGCGCACTTTCCCGAGACCAACAACCTGCTGCGCCGGATTGCCGCATTGCAGGCGTTCGATGTCGAAGATCAGTTGCACAAGATCACCACGCCGACCCTGCTGCTCGCCAACCGCGATGACATGCTGGTGCCGTGGCAGCGCTCGCAACATCTCGCGAGCAAGCTTTCAAACGGTGAACTGGCTCTGCTCGAATATGGCGGCCACGCGTCCAGCGTCAGCGACGTCGAGCCTTTCAATCGTGTACTTCTCGATTATCTGACCAGCCAGGCCTGAACGGAGAAACCCCATGCAAGCATCCGAACTTCTTGCTGTCGCCCAGACGTTGCTGCCGATCCCGCAACAGGATTACCGCAATGCCATGGCCGGACTGGCCGCGGCGGTCAACGTAATCACCACCGACGGCCCGCACGGTCGTTGCGGATTCACAGCGACCGCGGTGTGCAGCGTTACCGATACGCCGCCGACCTTGCTGGTCTGCCTGAATCGTTCGGCGTCGGTGCATGCAGCGCTGACCGCCAATGCGACGCTATGCGTCAACACCCTGACCTGTGAACAGCGTGATCTGTCCAGTCTGTTTGGCGGCAAGACACCCATGGTTGAGCGTTTCGCCGCCGCGCAATGGGAAACCTGGGTGACCGGCTCGCCGGTGCTGGAAGGTGCCGCGGCCTCGTTTGATTGCCGGGTCAGCCAGACTGTCAGCGTGGGTACGCATGACATTCTGTTCTGCGAGGTACTGGCGCTGAGTCGACAGCAGGATGCTGCGGCGCTGGTCTATTTTGATCGTGGGTATCACGGGTTGAGTGCGGTGGGTGTGCTGTAGCAACCGAGCATATCGAACTGAAACCAATTTACTGTGGGAGCGAATTTATTCGCGAAGGCGTCAGGTCGACCGACAGACAGGTCTCGGATGTACCGGCCTCTTCGCGAATCTCCCACAGGGTCAGCGCTTGCAAATCGGCAACGCGGTGTCAGGGCGTTTGGTCACTCAACCCGCTTGATCGACACCACTTCAAAATACTTGTACTTCTCTTTCGCAGCCGCCTTGCGGGCTTCCTGTTCAGCGTCGAAGGTGCTCAGGGTTTTGGCTTCGTGGACGAACAGTGTTTCTTCGCCTTCAAACTCTTTGGTCACCCGCAATGTCACCAGCAGCGCCGGTGACAGACGCTTGGCTTTCGGGCGCGGTGCCGGTGGTGGAGCCTTGGCAACGGGAGCAGGCGCTGGCGTCGGAGTCGGCTCGGGCTTGAGCTCAGGCTCCACAGGCGCGGGTGCTGCCGGTGAAGGCACATCCAGGCCCAGCGCTCTGCGCATATCGTCTTCGGTCAAACCTGTGCTCATGTGCCGCTTTCTCTGTTTGTCAGTGGTTCAAGGGCGAGATGATCAACAGACACAAGACAAAAAACAAGTACGGGATTGTACCGTTTTGCTATCAAGCGCCCGTAAGGCTTGAAATAGAGGGCTGCGGGATTGGTCCGTGACAACGTCGTCCGCGTCCACTAGATTATGCGCCCCGAAAGGCCAGTGACTTTTCGCGCCTCAAACCTGAAATAGTGAAATTCAATGCTTGATTCCCAGACAAATGAATCCGTGACCTCCGCCAAGCTCGAGTACGAAAACTCTATCGGTCTTTCACAGCACGCACCTCAGGCCAAGACCATCAGCGAGATGGTGCTTGATGCGTTCCAGACCGCCAAGGAAAGCGACGAGATTCGTCAGCTGCGCGCCGCGATCCGTGCTGCGCAGGACAGTTATGACGATGACAAGGCCTACGAACTGATGGGCGAACTCAAGCGTCTCAAGGACGCCGAAGCAGCCGACAGCCTGGCACTGGCCGATTTGAGCACGCAGTTCCCGATCAGCCGGATCCTGTCCAGCTACAAAGACGATCCTGCCTTTCAGGAGCTGGTCTACAGCCTGGCCCTCAAAGTGCTGAACCAGACTCATCAGGCGATCAGCAACCCAAGCACAGGCAAAAGCAAAGCTGCCCGCGCCAAGAAAGAAGCCGAGGTCTACACCATCAGCAAGGACGGCCAAAGCGTCAGCCTGCCTTTGCGTACTCCGCGCTCCAGCCTGAATGTCGACCGTGAAGCCTTCGAGTTCCTCGGTTTCACTTTTGTAGGCGAAGGCGACGAAGCCACCCTGCAGGACGAAACATTCACCGATAACGAAGGCAACGAGTTGCCGGTCAATCGCAAGAATGTTGTGACTGCGCTGCAGCAGGGCAAGGCGTTTGAGGGTTACAGCATCGCCTGAGATTTGAAACGCTCTCCCTGTAGGAGTGAGCTTGCTCGCGATAGCGATTGATCAGGCGAGATTCTTTTGACTGATCAATCGCTAT
>NZ_JAGTPI010000056.1:0-39295 GCF_021147825.1 Pseudomonas quasicaspiana | reverse complement strand
GGCCGGATGCGATTCAAATCAAACCGCATCCAGCCTTATCGCGAGCAAGCTCTGCTCCCACAACGACTGCATTCCACATCAACTTGCTCGTTGACCTTCCTATCCCTCCCGATCAATGCCTAAACTGCCGCCGCCTCCAGGGAGTACACCATGCGAATTGTTGCTGACGAAAATATTCCGTTGCTCGACGCGTTCTTTGCCGGTTTCGGCGAGATTCAGCGCTTGCCCGGCCGTTCCATTGACCGGGCTGCCGTAGCAGATGCGGACATCCTGTTGGTGCGCTCGGTAACGCCGGTCACCCGCGAATTGCTCGAAGGCAGCCCGGTACGCTTTGTCGGCACTTGCACCATCGGCACTGATCATCTGGACCTGGATTATTTTCAGGCGGCGGGTATTCAGTGGTCCAGTGCGCCGGGCTGTAATGCCCGTGGTGTAGTGGATTATGTCCTGGGCAGTTTGCTGACCCTCGCGGAAATCGAGGGCGTGGATCTGACGCAGCGTACTTATGGCGTAGTCGGCGCGGGGCAGGTGGGCGGTCGGTTAATCAACGTGCTGAAGGCGCTGGGCTGGAATGTGCTGGTCTGCGATCCGCCTCGGCAAGCCGTTGAAGGCGGCGACTTCGTCAGCCTTGAGGAAATCCTCCAGCGCTGTGATGTGATCAGTCTGCACACCCCGCTGGACAAGGGGGGCGCGAATCCTACCTGGCATTTGCTCGATCAAACGAGGTTGCAGCAACTCAAGCACGGCAGTTGGCTGATCAATGCCAGCCGTGGCGCTGTGGTCGATAACGCAGCCTTGCATGACACGCTGCTGGCGCGCGAAGACCTGCAAGCCGTGCTCGACGTCTGGGAAGGCGAGCCCAGCGTGAATACCGACCTCGCCGACCTGTGCGTGATCGGCACACCGCATATTGCGGGTTACAGCCTTGATGGGCGGCAGCGGGGCACTGCGCAGATTTATCAGGCTTTGTGTGGGTTCCTTGGACAGGAAGTACACATCAGTCTTTCCGATCTGCTGCCCAAGCCCTGGCTGGCAGAAGTCACTCTGGATGGCCATACCCACCCGGTCTGGGCCATGAACACGCTGTGCCGTGGCGTCTACGACCCGCGCCGTGATGATGCCGACTTCCGACGTAGCCTGGTGGGTGACTCGACCCAACAGCGGCTGGCCTTCGATGCCCTGCGTAAAAACTATCCGCCGCGCCGGGAAATCGAAGGCCTACGGGTCAGAATTCACGGTCCGTCAGAGCCTTTGAGCAGGGTCGTTCGGGCATTGGGCGCGGTGCTTGTCGACGACTGAATCACTCGGTGTACTTCTTGATGTAGCCCCACAGTGTTTCGGCAAGACGCGTCGGGATCTGCTTCCAGAACGGACGCATGCGTGACAGAGCGCTGTAGGCCTCTTGCCAGGCCTGTGTTCGTTCCAGCGCGCCACTAACCGGGGCTTCGACCAATGCAATGAAACTGGCGAAGCTGCAGGGCAGAGGCAACTGGTCGCTGCGTTCGATGCGATGAGTCTGCTCCTTCACAGTTCTTGTCGTGCCGTCTTCGTCAGTAAATGCGTGAGGCGTCAGCGTGTCGATGCGCTCACAGCGGCTGCTGCAAAGTTTTCGGCGGTTTTTTAGCGCGCCAAAACCCCTTTCGTACATAGTGATGGTCGAACCGCTGACTCGCATGCAGGCAGTTTCGAACGCGTTAAGGATCACCTCGGCGTTTTCGAGACTGGTCTCGATGGTGGCGATGTCGACGAACCGCTCAAGCGTCCCGTTCTCCAATGCACCCAGCGCGCGATGGATCGTCGACAAGTGGACGAAATCCTTCTTGCAACCGATCAGGTGCACATCGAACTCATAAGTCGAAAGCTCCGGACCCGAAATGACACTGGCGAACGCCTTGGAGTCGAGTGCCGTCTCCATGATGATGTTGAACCTGTTTTCATGGGCATGCTTGAAGATGCGATTGCACAGTTCCCAGATAAAGCCTTCAGTGTGCTTGTAGCGGCTGATCACATCCTGCCCGGCGAATTCCTCGTAACGAGGGTGTAGCTCACGAAAGCTCTCCTGATACAGCTGCACGTAGTTGCCGTAGTGGCCACCTTTGATCAGGGTATTGTTCAGCATGTAGGTCTTGCCGGAACCTTGCACCCCGGCGACCACGAGGATCTTTGGTGCAGGATTGCCGTCATCGCCAATGTCCCTTCTGACCGCGAACAGGGTTTTCTCCAGCCCGGTGTAAACCTCTTCCAGTTCCTTTGGGGTATAGGTGTAGTGTGTTGCGGACATGCTGGTCTTCCTTGAATTGAGTCATTTTGACTGTTGAAGACCAGGGACGTAATCGCAAGCTCAGCGTCCTAGCAATGGGATAAAGCCGACGTTCATTGCGGGAATTTTCTTGGCGTGCATAAAAAAACCCGGCACTCAGGCCGGGTTTCAAGGGAATCTGCTTATCAATCTTGTTTTTCAGGTGTAACCCAGTTCTTGTCGCATTCCTGACAAGCGGCCTGAACCATCTCCTCAGTGATCACGACTTCGCGCCCGTCCTTGTCCAGGATTGCGCCACCTACGGGCAGCTGCGGGTTGGCTCGTACGACTGGCACTTCATTGCTGTCTGCTTGCAAGCTCATGGCCTGTCTCCTTCATCAGGTGTTGTGCTTAGACTAACCGCGTTCAATGACTCTGCCGTGACATCCCTTGGCACATCAAACGCGCGTCAAGTCCACCAGAAACTGCACATAACCGCCAGCGTTCGCTTAGATCAATCCTGTCTAGCGCAAGGTCATGACGGTCATAACCATGCGACTAAGGCCAATCGCCATAGTTCATCAATACCTGCCGGGTGGTAATAGCAGAGAAATGCCCGTCGGACCGGTGTAGGCTCTGGCTTCAGCCTTTTATGCGGGTCCAGCTTTCATGGCTTCATTGCTTTCCAGTCGTCAGCGCCAGGCCATTCGTCTGGCGGCGCAGTTCATGGCTCCTTATCGCTGGCAAACGGTTGGCGCGCTGATCGCGCTCATCGTTACAGCCGGGATTACCCTGTCGATCGGGCAGGGGATCAAAATGCTGGTGGACCAGGGTTTCGTCACCCGCTCACCGCACCTGCTCAATCAGTCCATCGGTGTGTTCATGCTGCTGGTCATGGGCCTGGCGGCTGGCACCTTCGTGCGTTTCTATCTGGTGTCCTGGATTGGCGAGCGCGTGGTGGCGGATTTGCGCAAGAAGGTGTTCGATCACCTGATCAACCTGCATCCGGGCTTCTACGAAAATAATCGAAGCTCCGAGATTCAGTCGAGGCTGACGGCCGATACCACGTTGCTGCAATCGGTGATCGGTTCGTCGCTGTCGATGTTCCTGCGCAATGCCTTGATGGTAATTGGCGGGATTATTCTGTTGTTCATCACCAACCCGAAACTCACCAGCATTGTCGTTGTAGCGCTGCCGCTGGTGGTGGCGCCGATCCTGATCTTTGGCCGTCGCGTGCGCAGCCTGTCCCGGGAGAGTCAGGATCGTGTCGCAGATGTCGGCAGTTACGTGTCCGAAGCGTTGGGGCAGATCAAGACGGTTCAGGCCTACAACCATCAGCAGCAGGACAAGGCGCGCTTCGCCAAGACGGCCGAAGATGCGTTCCAGACTGCTCGCAAGCGCATTCTGCAACGCTCATGGCTGATCACACTGGTGATCGTGCTGGTATTGGGTGCGGTGGCGGTCATGCTGTGGGTCGGTGGCATGGATGTCATCGAGGGTACGATCTCCAGCGGCGAACTGGCTGCGTTCGTGTTTTACGCGCTGATCGTAGGGAGCGCCTTCGGCACCCTGAGCGAAGTGATTGGTGAACTGCAACGGGCGGCGGGTGCGGCCGAACGTATTTCGGAACTGCTGCGGGCCAAAAGCGAAATCACGCCACCGGCCAGTGGTCTATTGCAATTGCCGGAGCGGATCAGCGGTCTTCTGGCATTGGAGTCCGTGAGCTTCAGCTATCCATCACGCCCCGAACACAAGGCGGTGGATAACCTGACCCTGACCATTGAACCGGGGGAAACCCTGGCGCTGGTCGGTCCCTCCGGTGCGGGTAAATCGACACTGTTTGATTTGCTGCTGCGTTTCTACGATCCACAGGCGGGGCAAATTCTCATCGAAGGCTTGCCGATTGCGCAGCTGGATCCGCAGGATTTGCGTCGTCACTTTGCGCTGGTTTCGCAGACCCCCGCGCTGTTTTTCGGCAGTGTTGAAGACAATATTCGTTACGGGAATGCCAGCGCCAGCACTGAACAGGTTGAAGCGGCTGCGCGCATTGCCCACGCCCATGAGTTCATCCTGCAAATGGCCAACGGATATCAGACGCATCTGGGAGATGGCGGGCTCGGCTTGTCCGGTGGGCAGCGTCAACGCCTGGCCATTGCCCGGGCGTTGTTAGTGGATGCACCGATTCTGTTGCTGGACGAAGCAACCAGTGCGCTGGATGCCCAGAGTGAACACCTGATTCAGGAAGCGTTACCGGGCTTGATGAAAGGCCGTACTACATTGGTTATCGCCCATCGACTGGCCACGGTGCAAAACGCCGACCGGATTGCCGTTATCGATCAAGGGAAACTGGTCGCCGTCGGGACGCATCAGCAATTGATTGTCAGCAATCCGCTGTATGCGAGACTCGCGGCATTGCAGTTCAATGCGCGGGGGGATGAGGTGGTTTGAGTCGTGCCGGGATTTAAACCGAGTCGACCTTATCGCGGGCAAGCCCTGCTCCCACAAGGGGATGTAATCTCATGTGGGAGCTGGGCTTGCCCGCGATAGGGGATACAAAAAGTCGATATGTCTCAGCGATACTCACACAGATAAGCAGTATCCACCGCCACTTTCAGCTGGAACTTGCTATTGGCAGGAACGTTGAACTGGCTGCCGGTTTCGAAGGTTTCCCAATCGGTGCTGTCTGGCAGTTTCACGCTCAGGCTGCCGGAAATGACGTGCATGATTTCCCGCTGTGCAGTACCGAACTCGTATTCACCCGCGGCCATCACACCAATCGTGGCTTGCCCTTCAGCTTGAGCGAAGGCGATGGATTTAACGGTGCCGTCGAAGTACTCGTTGACTTTGAACATGGCGATTCCTCGATAAGGGCTGGAAATTTGGGCGGCCAGTATGCCCAAGCCTGCTCAAACCGTCACCCGCTTTAGAACGCGAGTGCCAATCAGTTAGGAAGAATCAGGGGCAACAGCCGAGCGGTGTTCCGGGCGTCAACCAGGGCCCGGTGTTGCTGACCGTTGAATTGCATGCCCGCCAGTTGCAGGGCACCGTTCAGTCCCATGGGCCGCTGCAACTGGCGCTCCTTGGCGAAGCGTTGCTTGAGGTTCACGTGGGGCACAGTGCTCAGAAAACTCGTCAGGTTGTGCTGCCGCCATTCCTGCTCCAGTTGCTGACGATCATAGTCACCCCAACTCGCCCAGCCCACGACTCGCGCCTGATGGTGGCTGATCCAGCGCTCGAACGCGGGCCATACAGTGGTCAGCGGCGCGGCGCTGTCGATGTTGCTTTGGCTGATGTGGGTCAGCTCCCTGCAGAAGTTCGTCAGCAAGGGCCGACGCACCGGGCGCACAAAACGCTCGAAATGATCCAGTTCGCGCCCGTCCTGATTGACCAGCGTCGCCCCGATTTCGATGATCTCCATTTCTGCTACCGGCCAGCCGCCTTCTTCGGTCGTGGCTTCCAGATCAATCACCAACCAGTGCGGCATCTGAAGCTCCTGTCCAAAGTCGTTGATCCATTTCAGACCAAGCGTAGCCACATTCAACTGCATACGTCTATCGACGTGACTTCCAGCAACATTAGCCACTAGTCGTTGAGCGTGGCTGACGTAACTCATAGATCGACAACCGATCCGCCAATCCGTGCGATGACCTTTCGCCAGCGGCTAATACGCAGTGCTTTCGGGACGGTATTTATTTCTTGGCCGAGCGCTTGCATGGTTGCGCGGGCGAGCATAGATTGCTGTGCGTGTGGCAACACTGGGATCAGTTAGCCGATGAAGCTTTAATGATGGCACTTAGCGATAATTAACAGCGTGTTGGACCATTTGCTCATTGTCTTAACAATAAAAAAGACCTAGGGTTGATCAATTTCAGGGGTGCGCAGTCTTGGAGTTTTTGTCTGTGCGATTAGCGTCGCGAGCCTTGCTAATGGCCGCGGCAACACTGCTGGCTATGCCGGTGAGTGCTGCGCAAGTCGTAAAAATTGGTGCAGCGCATTTCCCGCCCTACACCATCCGGCCGGAAAAGGGCGCGGACACCGGTTTATTACCTGAGCTCGTGGCCGCCCTGAACGCAGTTCAGCATGACTATGAGTTTGTGCTGGTGCCGACTTCAATTCCGCGTCGTTTTCGTGATTTCGAGCAGGGCCGCGTCGATATGGCGATTTTTGAAAATCCTGAATGGGATTGGCAAAACATCCCCCACGAAGCCGTCGACATGAAACTCGAAGACGCTGAAATCTTCGTCAGCCGTAAGGTGACAGGTCGCGATCAAAGCTATTTCGATGATTTGCATGGCAAGCGTCTGGCCCTGTTCAGCGGCTATCACTATGCATTTGCGCAGTTCAACGCCGACCCGAAATACCTCAACGAACACTTCAACACCACGCTGACCTATTCCCACGACAGCAACCTGCTGATGGTAATGCGCGACCGCGCTGATATTGCCTTGGTGACGCGTTCGTATCTGAGTGACTTCATGGCGCGCAACCGGGCGGAAGCTTCGCAGTTGCTGGTGTCGGAGCGGGTTGATCAGACGTACAAGCATTTCGCTTTGCTGCGCCCCAAGGCGCCCATCAGCGGCGCGCAATTCGAGCAGCTATTGCAAGCGCTGCGGGACAACGGGCAAATGCTGAAGATTTTCCAGCCGTATCGAATTGCCGTCCTCCCGATGATCAGCCACCGGGCGGTGGCAGATGAGCGAGATCATGCAGCGCGCTAAATAAAAAGACGGTGCTTGAAGCACCGTCTTTGGTCGTTAGCGATCCTTAGCCTCTTTGGCATCCATCTCGGCGTTGCGCTCGTGGACACGTTTGAGCTGCTCGTCGGTCAGTGGCAGCTTTTGCGCAGACTGGCGCAAGACCATCAAACCGCCCACCACCGAACCAATTGCTACCAGCAGAATTAACCAGGCATACCAGGGCATAGGGCTCTCCTTTTTATGTAACCGTTTGAGCAGCAGCGCTGCTCAATGGTTCAAGTCTAGTCCCGTGCCTGGTTATGTGCCGCTATTTAAAGCCCGGTCAGCATCGCATCGGCTGGTGCGTCGGCACGTGATTGCGCCGTCAGGCTGAAGTAGATGAAGCCCACGACCATGAAGCCGAGGAAGATCAGGCCGATCAGCGCGTTGAACCAGGCCATCGCAATCAGGCACACCACCGCCAGCGCCAGGGCAATGCCCGGCACGACTGGATAGCCCGGCGCGCGGAAGGTGCGCTCCAGCGAAGGTTCGGTTTTACGCAGCTTGAACAGGCTGAGCATGCTCATGATGTACATCACGATGGCACCGAATACCGCCATGGTGATCATCGCCGCCGTCAGGCTCATGCCGCCGAGGTTGATCAGGCCGTCGCTGTAGATCGCGGCAATACCGATGATGCCACCGGCGATGATGGCGCGGTGTGGAGTCTGGAAGCGCGACAGTTTGGCCAGCGAGGAGGGCAGGTAACCGGCGCGAGCCAGGGCGAAGAACTGGCGCGAGTAACCCATGATGATGCCGTGAAAGCTCGCCACCAGACCAAACAGGCCGATCCAGACCAGCATGTGCAACCAGCTGGAGTTTTCGCCGACCACGGTTTTCATTGCCTGTGGCAGTGGGTCGTTGATGTTTGACAGCGTGCGCCAGTCGCCCACGCCGCCCGCGAACAGCATCACGCCCATGGCCAGAAACACCAGGGTCAGAATGCCGCTGACATAGGCTTTTGGAATGGTGCGTTTCGGGTCTTTGGCTTCTTCAGCCGCCATGGCCGCGCCTTCGATGGCCAGGAAGAACCAGATCGCGAACGGAATGGCCGCAAACATACCGGCGATGGCCGGAGCGCCAAAGGTGTCGGAGCCGGCCCAGCCATTAAGGGCGAAATTGCTGAAGCTGAATGCCGGAGCAACCACGCCCATGAACACCAGCAGCTCAGCCACGGCCAGGATGCAGACCACCAACTCAAAGGTTGCCGCCAGCTTGACGCCGAGAATATTCAGGGTCATGAACACGATATAAGCGCCCACTGCCGCCAGCTTGGGATCAAGCCCCGGAAACTGCACGTTCAGATAAGCACCAATGGCCATCGCAATCGCCGGTGGCGCAAACACGAATTCGATCAAGGTGGCCAGACCTGCAACCAGTCCGCCTTTTTCCCCGAATGCCCGACGGCTGTAGGCAAATGGTCCGCCCGCGTGCGGGATGGCAGTGGTCAGCTCGGTAAAGCTGAAGATGAAGCAGGTGTACATCAGTGCAACCATCAGCGAAGTGACCAGGAAGCCTAAGGTCCCGGCGACGCCCCAGCCATAACTCCAGCCGAAGTACTCGCCGGAGATCACCAGCCCTACAGCGATCCCCCATAAATGGAGTGTGCCCAGCGTGGGCTTGAGTTGAGTGTTCATGCGTAGCTCCCTGAAGTCTGTGGAATCATCGAAACATCCTGTTGCAGTCGCCATGCCACTCGTCGAACCATAGTCGTATTGGTCCCAAACGCGTCGTTTGCAGAACGGTTCTTGTTTGCGCGCGCCAGGAAGGTGCAGCTTTGGTGCGGTTGGTGCAGGGTGATGTCCGCTTTTGGGCGTATTCATTGGGGAGAATCGATTCAGTTCAGCGGTTCGATTACCGTCTGCGGTAAGGTTCGGATACAATGCGCGCCGATTTCGACCTACCAGAGAACCCGCTCATGTCCGTCTGCCAGACTCCTGTCATCGTCGCCCTGGATTTCCCGACCCGTGACGCCGCTTTGAAACTGGCTGACCAGCTGGACCCCAAGCTGTGCCGCGTCAAGGTCGGCAAAGAGCTGTTTACCAGCTGTGCTTCGGACATCGTCGAAACCTTGCGCGACAAGGGTTTTGAAGTATTTCTGGACCTGAAATTCCACGACATCCCCAACACCACCGCCATGGCTGTCAAAGCCGCGGCCGAGATGGGCGTGTGGATGGTCAACGTGCATTGCTCCGGCGGCTTGCGCATGATGGCGGCCTGCCGCGAAGTGCTCGACCAGCGCACCGGCCCGCAGCCGCTGCTGATCGGCGTGACCGTGCTGACCAGCATGGAGCGCGAAGACCTGGCCGGCATCGGTCTGGATGTCGACCCGCAAGTGCAAGTGCTGCGCCTGGCTGCACTGGCTGAAAAGGCTGGCATGGATGGTCTGGTGTGTTCCGCGCTGGAAGCTCAGGCGCTGAAATCTGCGCATCCTGCTTTGCAACTGGTCACTCCAGGCATTCGTCCAAGCGGCAGCGCTCTGGACGATCAACGCCGCATCCTGACCCCGCGTCAGGCGCTGGACGCAGGTTCTGACTACCTCGTCATCGGCCGCCCGATCAGCCAGGCCGCAGACCCGGCCAAGGCGCTGGAAGCGGTTGTGGCAGAGTTGGGGCTCTAAAAACCTTAATGGCCTATAGGGTTCTTTTAATCCTGGAGGCCTTGCCGGCTGCACGCCTGTTCCCTGTGGGAGCGAATTCATTCGCGAAGGGGTCCGATCAGAAATGCATCAATATCTGATGCACCGCTTTCGCGAATGAATTCGCTCCCACAGGTGATCTACGTTTACAGGTCCAACACCAACCGCCGCTCATACCCGATCCGGCCCTTGTAGGCCTCGCCGGTATCCACCCAACCCTGGCCGACATACAAATTCAGCGCCGCCAGATTATCCGCATCCACCGACAACATCAGCTGCCCGATATCCGGCCACGTCGCCCGCGCAACGTGCGGCAACCCCTGCAAAAACAGCTTGCCCAGGCCTTTGCCCTGAACCCGGTGATCAATCTGCAGCGCATGCAACGTCGCTGAACCTTCCACTGCCCAGTGCGGCAAAAACTCCCCCCGCTTGAGCAGTAAAAATCCTACTGGCTTGTCATCCATCAACAGCGCCACACCTTGAATATTCGGGCTCGGGCGGACCAGCAACGTGTTCAGCGCACAATAAATATCCCCGGAAAACGGCAGTTGCTCCGGCAGAATCTCCAGAGCATCCAGCTGCTGGCGCTGTGTTTCATTGAGGGTTTCGTAGCTCACAACTTGCGTATTCATCACTGCTAAATCGCACCGTCTGACAAGAGAAGTAGGCGTTGCGCAGTATGGCTCAGTGTCTGACAGAATTGCATGGCGAGGGCGGGCTAAATATCTGCTTCTCAACGACGGTTAACGCGTCACAGCCATCGCTCAGCAACATCAGCGCGGCATTGGCGATGCAACGCACATCACAGTCATCGGCACCGTCCAGCGTCTCCAGCAGATAGCGCGCCATACGGATACGCCGGTCGGCACTGGCAAACAGAAAATCCAGAGGCGCCTGGCTGTCGATGTGCATCACCGGGCTGTCGGTGTTGTTGCTCTTGAGAGGGATGAAGCGATTCACGCTGCACCTCCGCGGACGGATGGGGCAGGGGGATTTGGAGTGATCTTGAACATTGGTTACAGCTTCCTGAGTTAGACGAAGCTGCCAAAAACTCACTTCCACGTGAGTGGGTGGCAGCTGTGCGCAGGTGTGGAAGACCGGTCCAGGAAACCCGGCGCATCCGAAGATGCCCCAACGCACAGCCGCCATAACGTTGCAATCGGGCACGTAAATGCCTGCGATGCTGTTATGAGCTTTGCGTTCCTGATCCAGCCGGGCTTCCACACCCGATCGCTGATGTGCAGCGACGGCGCGACTATAAGCCCCGATCCCGAGCGCTGCAACCCACCCAGCCCCCGTCACACAAGTGCTTGAGCCCTATCGAATTTTTATCCGGCCTTACGGGTTGTAACTTCGCTCAAGACCGGTACAATGGCGCGGCTCGCCGACAGGTGAGTGTCGTTATGGTGACCCCATCGGTCCCCCCGCAACGATTACCCGTGAACCTGGTCAGATCCGGAAGGAAGCAGCCACAGCGGGAACATTGTGTGCCGGGGTGTGGCTGATGGGGTTACCACCTATCTTTCAGTCCTTGAGCCTTCAAGGATTCGCAGCAAAAATCCTCTAAGTGTGGCAGCGTTCCGGTACAGCTGAGTGGTGCACGTTCTGGGGGCATAGCATCGCCAAGCTAATAGTTTCCAGTCGATAAGGATCAAGAAAGACTTATCGCGCTGTGGCCGGGTGATACGTTTTCTTTTTGAGAACCTATCTAAGCAGTGGCATCCCGGTTTTGAGATTGCCTCCGAAATTGTGGGTCAACACAATGTTGGTGATATGTGCTTGCCGAAGTCACTTTGAGCTGTTCAAACAGGTATCCACTGATGCTTTAGCAGGTCCCCTCTGCCTCTGCTCAAGCGAGAAGTGCGTCGACAAATCGCACCTCCTTAGCATCTGCGATAACGAATCTCCTCATGGGCCTGTCGACATCTGCATACCTGAGTATGTTTTTCCGCCCTAGGCAGAACCACCTTGCGACACTGCGGAGTATTCGAGAGCGCGGCTAATACAAAGGCATCAGAATTTTATCTCTCCCTCAGAAGTGTCCTGTGGACATCGCTTGGCCCTTACAGTAGGTTGGCCCACGAAAATCATGGAGGACCGCCTATGGGCTTGTTCACGGGCATTAAAAGCACGTTCAAAAAAACTGAAGCCGCCGTTGTTGTTCGGAATCTTCTGGAGCTTCAGGTACGCGTGGGTTTCTTCCACTCAGACCCAGCAAAGGTCGCTAACTCATTGGTTGCGGCAGTGTGGGACCAGAAGCCAGATATGTTTGACGGGTCGTTCGGACAGCGCCCACATAAACTGTCGGTAGCCGCAGTTGCCCTTGCGGGCGGTATAGAAAACATGGAAGAAGAAAACCCCGATCGGGCGGGTTTAGCAATCTCACTAGCGAATTTGCTCTCGGAGATTGAGGTTAACGGCCGCTTTTACCCCCTCAATGGAATTGATGAAGAGTTGCTCGGCATCGCCGTTGTAGTGTTCAATGGTTTAGGCTACTCATCGCGACCGGCGACAAGCTAAGTTCTTACTCTCGTACGTAGGGGCAGCATGACGTTAATTGAAGATGGAGTATTCTCTGAGCGAAGAAGCCTATATCTCTAGCGCATTTATTCGTGAGGATAATGCGGCTTATCTTGTCTTGCTTCATGCTGTCCCGCCATATGTTTATTACTTAAGAGTCGTGGTGCCTGATGTCATTTGTCCTTGCTTCCCTCGACGAGAAACAGGGGCTTGGCTTTCGGCATTAGGATGTGCCGCCCTATCGTAAGGCAAGCACGCATCTGTTCCGGGCTCAATCTCCTAAACATAGATCTGCTTCGTCACCTTCCTCGGAAAATACCTGTCCACCAACGCATACAGCACCGCCGCTGTTTCAGCATCCACCACGCCGTCATATTTTTGCGGGCGGAAATGCAGCTGGAATGCCCGGATCAGGTTTTTGTATCCACTGTCAGTCATCGCAGCGGTTGGGTCGTACCCGTAACGGCCTAGTTTCGCGATCATTTCGGCTTTGGCGGGCAGGGCGCTGCTGAACTGCGTTTGATAATTTTGTTTGGTTGCTTCGTCATACCACGCGCCGATGCCGGCATCGTGAAGTTCTTTCCAGGGGAAGGCGGCACCGGGATCGCTTTTACGGCCGATGGAGACGTCGCTGTGGCCGACGACGTTAACTGGCGATATGTCCGGGTAACGCTGGAGGATGTTCCTGGCCAACTCTTTGACTGCCTCTATTTGCGTGCAGTTATAGGGCGGGAAGGTGAAAACGCCTTTGTCTTCGGTAGCCACATAAACGATTTCTACTCCAATGGCTGTGTCGTTCAAGTTGTAACGCCTCGCCCATTCGCTGACGCCTGCATGCCATGCGCGTTCTTTTTCATCGACGAGGTTGAAGATGCGCATGTCGGTGAAACCTGCGTCGGTGTAGGTTTTATCGCTCGGGTCGGGGACGAGATAGTGCGAGCTGACCGAGGGACCGGTCAGTGCGGCGACTGATTGTTGGAAGTTACAGGCCGTGTAGTGCATCACCAGAAAGCGGGTGCGGTGGTTGAAGCTTTTGGTGGCTCTGTAACTGTTGTAATCGATAGCGTACATCGGTGAATCCTGCTTAGCGTGAATGAGAAATCACGCTAGCATCGGGTGTTTTGCGTATGGCTTTAGATATGTATTACATGTTGGTTTTTTGGGTGTTTAAGATATCCGCACGCTCTCTGTAGGAGCTGCCGAAGGCTGCGAATCGGTAAAGACTGACACACCGCTTTCGCAGCCTTCGGCAGCTCCTACAATTGGTTATTCTCGCCGTCAGAGCTTGTGCCACGAAGCCGACCAATTTATTTAAAGATGTAGGGGGCACTTGTGCATTTGAGTTGAAACCGTCATCTGTCTAGGAAAAAATACAACGCACCCGACGTATCCGTGTCGATCGTAATTCAGCGCTTTGGATCTATGCACAGCATCTAAATGACCAATACACATGCCACTCAAGTCACCACCCGTGCCGCCACCCCACAGGACGCTTTGTCTATCGGTGTGCTCGGCATGCAGGTTTTTCTCGATACGTATGCCACCGAAGGAATCCGGGACGCAATTGCTCAGGAAGCGCTTGATGCCTTCTTGCCGGATACGATGTCAAAGATCATTTCCCAGCCTGACACTTTGATCGTCGTGGCCGAGGTTAATCATCATCTTGTCGGCTTCGCACAGGTTGCCTTGCGAACTGATCATGAGCTGATTGGCGATTCGAGTGCTGCGGAGTTGAAGCGTCTGTACGTACAGGAAAGGTTTACCGGACGAGGCGTGGGCTACACATTGCTCCAAAGCGCCGAAGAATATGCGCGGCTTGGCGGCGCGGCATTACTGTGGGCAACGGTCTGGATTGGCAATGAGCGGGCGCTCGGTTTTTATCCTCGGCAAGATTACGAATGTCTGGGGTCGACGTTTTTCACTTTTCAAAATGAAACCCATGAAAACCGTTTGTTTGCTAAAAACATAATTTAATGAGTAGAAGATTCTCTTGTGAGGGGTAGCCCGTTTCGGCGCAGCGCTGTCTCGTAGCAAACGCGTAATTTGCTGGCGCGAGTGGGCGACGATCCGCGAAGGTCGATAACGCGGTGTGCCTGATCTACCGGGTTGGCTGAATCGCGGGCAAGCCTCGCCAAACAGGAAAAGCTCGCTCCATCTGTGGAACCGAATTCATTCGGGAAGACTGATTGCCATACGCTGAATATGTATTGTCTGTACTGGCCCCTTCGCGAATGAATTCGCTCCCACGGTTATAGCGATCGTTACGCGGCAGCGCTGCTTATCTACTCTTCGCGTCAAACAGCAGATCCTTCCTCAACCCTTCAACGCAAAAATCCACGAACGAACGCACCTTCGAAGAGCCTCTGCGGCCTTCCAGATAAACCACATGAACCGGTTCTGGCTCGATCTCGAACCCTTGCAGCACGCATTTGAGTTTCCCGTCGCGCAGGTACTCGCGTATCTGGTAATACGGCACCTGGGTCAGCCCCCAATTCTGTAGGGATGCGCAGATTGCAGCCTGGAACGAGGTCAGGCTGAGCCGCGACGCGACGTCCACATTGTAGTCGCGGCCGTCGACCCGGAAGGCCCATTGCGGTGGGCGTTCTGAGGCGGATGTCGAGATGGTCGAATGCTGGCGTAAATCGTCCGGGTGCTGCGGGGTGCCGTGTTTGGCCAGGTAGGCAGGGGAGGCGCAGACCATACGACGCACGCTGCCGACCGGGATTGCCGTCAGCGTTGAGTCGGGCAGGGCACCGATGCGCACCGCGACATCTATGCCTTCATCCAGCATGGACACCACCCGATCAACCAGAATCGCGCGAATCTCCACAGCCGGGTATTGGCTGAGAAAGCGGGTCAGCAGCGGTGTGACGTGCAGCGCGCCGAACATCTGAGGCGCTGTCACCGTCAGTAATCCACCAGGCAGTGTATGCAGGCCACCCGCAGCGTTTTCAGCTTCATCAAGGTCGGCGAGCAGGCGGCGACAATCGATGGCGAAGCGCTCTCCGGCTTCAGTAAGCCGCATGTTTCGAGTGTTACGCACCACCAGCAGAATCCCCAGCCGGGTCTCCAGGCTGGCCACGGCCCGAGTGACTGTCGCGGTGGATAAACCAAAGTGCCGGGCAACGCCGGCGAAACTGGTTTGCTCGGCCAGTGCGGCGAAAATCGTCATTTCCTGAATTCGATCCATGTTCCACTCGCAGCGTGAGGTGACTGCCTCGAATGCTATCAGTATTTCAGGAATTGAAATGGTGAATTGAGTTGGCTGGTAATTCTCTGCAGAGGAAGCAACGAATAGCATGGATCTCTGTTCTTTCACCTCAGGTTTTTATCATGAGCAAGTTCGATCCATCAGCCGAAGCCAGCGATGCAAATGGCGTCAGTCGGCGCAAGGTTTTACAGGCATCTGCTGTGGGCGCTGCCGCTGCGCTGGGCGCTTCATTCGTGAGCGCTGCCCCTTCATCCTCCAGCTCAACTGCAAGCAGGAAAACCGTTATGGCACTCGACGATGCGTCTCGCGTTACGTTTCACACTCAGAAGGTCGGCGAGGTAGAAGTCTTCTATCGCGAAGTCGGCCGAAAGGACGCCCCGGTACTTCTGCTGTTGCACGGCTTCCCGAGCGCCAGCCACATGTTCCGTGACCTGATGCCATTGCTGGCAAACCAGTACCGCCTCATCGCACCGGATTTACCGGGTTTCGGTAACACCAAAGCACCGCCGCGAGGGCAATTCGATTACAGCTTCGAAAACCTCTACAAGGTGATCGAGGGTTTTACCGAAGCCTTGGGTCTGAAGAAGTACGCGCTGTACATATTCGATTACGGCGCGCCAACCGGCTTGCGTCTTGCTGCGGCAAATCCGGAAAAGGTGACCGCAATCATCACCCAGAACGGCAATGCCTATCTGGAAGGCTTCAGTGATCAATGGGATCCGTGGCAAGCCTACTGGCGTGATCCTTCGGCTGCCAATCGCGAGGCCTGCCGTCCCTCGTTGTCGCCGGAGACTATTCGTGACTGGCAATATGGAACAGGATCTGATCCGCAGAAGCTTTCACCGGACGGCTACAATCTCGACATCCTGTATATGGCTCGGCCAGGTGCAGAGGAGATCCAGCTGGACCTGATTCTCGACTACCGCACCAACGTGGCGGCTTACCCGGCGTTTCAGGCGTACTTGCGCAAATACCAGCCGCCGTTGCTGGCCGTTTGGGGCAAGCACGATCCGGCGTTCATCCCGCCGGGCGCAGAGGCTTACCGCAAGGATATTCCGGATGCAGAAGTGCATTTGCTGGACGCGGGTCACTTCGCACTTGAAACCCATGCGCCAGAAGTGGCCGGGTATATCCGCGAATTTCTCACACGCAAGCTGAAGCAGCAGTAAAACCGGTCAGCCAATATGGCGTCCGCCTGCACATTCATTGTGACCAGACGGACGCCATCCTTAACTGTCTCTGCCATATTCGGTTGAACTCGCGATTACGCCAGGTTTCAACCCTTACCTCTGTATTCCGACAAAACTAAGTTTTTGAATGTTAGTTGCATACGAGGGTATGCATTTGGATGTTTTTGCCGTTTTAGCGTGAATAATAATTTACCCTCCGCCTTATATCCCTCCGCATTAATTCTCCAGGTCCGCTTTTGCCTGACCTACACAATGTCAGCCCATTAGAGGCTCCTGCCAACAATCCTGAGTCAGTTCGTCGATACCCTCGATAGTTAATGAAACTGTCCGGTGTCACGGGAGTCATCTAGTTAACGAGGTGTATTTCAATTCACCTGTTAACGTATTCAGGAAAACCATGCGGATTTTGATTGTCGAGGATGACCCCATACTGGCGTTGCTGAACGCTGATGCTCTTGAAGAGGAAGGTCATGAGATTATTGGGCCCGCTTATGACGAAGCCGAAGCATTGCGGCTTGCCAGGGATTTCCAGGTAGACATTGCGTTTGTTGATATCAACCTCTCCGGGAACGAAGAAGGCATCAAGGTCGCGAATGTTTTACGTGATCAGTACGGCATTTTTTCTCTCTTTGTGACGGGACAGATTGTCGCCGCCCGCGAGCGGGGAGCTGAGTCAATCGGCGTTTTAAGTAAGCCCTACAGTCTTGATGATCTGGCAAAGGCTGCATTGATTGCCGGCTTTTGGTTGGCAGGCCAGCCCGCCAACATTCCGAATCCTGGGGCTCTGAAAATTTTTAATGAGCGCTCCGGGCCTCCGAAGGCATTACCTGAACATTCCTCTCGTATCGCAACTGAACACCGGCCATCATGACGTGATGTGCAATTGCAGCAATGCAATAACCAACGTCATGTGGATGTGTAGGAATGGATTTACGCGACCTTTATTACTTCGAAACCATTGCTGATCTGGGCAATCTGGGGCGCGCAGGTGAAAAGCTGCATCGCACCCAGCCTGCGCTTTCGAAAAGCATTCAGCGACTGGAAGAGACCCTCGGTACCGCTTTGTTTTTTCGTGAAGGGCGGCGCATGCGCCTCACTCCTGCCGGTGAACTGCTGCTGATGCGTGCCCGGCTTTTGCGTCAGGGCGTGCAGGAAACCCGTCGGGAAATTCAGGACTTCGCCAAAGGCACGGTGGGAAACGTGCGCCTCGGCTGTGGACCTACAGCCGCCGAATACCTGCTGCCAAGTCTGGTGTCGTTATTGCTGGAGACGGCCCCGGACCTGACGTTGGAGCTGGTCACCGGCCAGAACGATATCCTGCTCAATTCGTTGCGGACCGGGCAACTGGATCTGCTGATCTGCCCGCTGTCAGCGGTCGATGTTTCGCAATTCGAAACGTTTGCCCTGTTGCAGGATGAAGTGGTTGTGGTCGCCAGTGCGGACCATGTGTTGTTCGAGGGGCCAATCAGCATGGCGGGGTTGTGTGACTGGCGGTGGGTGCTGGCAGCACCCACGGTGGCGACCCGGCGCTGGCTGGACAACGCTTTTTTCAACCACCAACTGGACACGCCGCAGATTCAGATACAGACCAACTCCATCAACATGATGCCGCGACTGATTGCTCACACGCCGCTGTTGAGCTTCATTTCCAGGCACAACCTCGGCGTGGGCAAAATTGGCGCTACCTTGCGTGAGGTGCAATTGCCGGAAACCACTATGAAGCGCAGCTTCGGTCTGGTCATGCGCCGCGAAGCCTATGTCTCGCCGCCCACTGCGTACGTCGTCGATCTGCTCAAGCGCGAAGGCTCGGGCCTTTTCACTGATCATTCCGATCTGACTTGACCTCAATTAAAAGCTTTTTCTGCAGGAACGACTGGGGCGGTGCTCCAACTTGCCCGCTATTGCGTCAGCACAGACGATATATCCAACGCCCGATATATAGAATCGCGGGCAAGCGCGCTCCTACAGGTCCACGTTTGCTGCTCGACAGCGCTGTGTCAGGGATGCAGGTTCGGCTTCTATCAAACAAAAATGCAACGACCTGATCTGGAATTCCTTTCTGTAGGAGCTCACGAGCACCGCGAGGCAGCGATGGCAGTCTGTCTGATGCACCGCTATCGCGGCCTCGCGGTGCTCGTGCGCTCCTACAGGGATAGTGTTTGCTGCTCGACAGCGATGTGTCAGGGACGAAGGTGTTACCCAATGCCCCAGCAAGGGCGAAATATGCGTGATTTCATCAATTAAATTCATAGTTGAATAAAAAAGCGGAAATAGATTTATACGAAGAAAAAGTTAACCATGGATGCCATAGCGGTAGGTATCGCCCGTCGATGTCTGAACCGATGCCAATAATGAAAACAAGGCGTCCTGTATGACTTACACCATTCTTGTCACCGCCGAACGCCTGGCTCCAGCTGGACTGGACATTCTTACGCAGCGCGGCTGCCGGGTGTTGTTTGTTCGCGCCGGGCAGGAGGTCGCTGACATCGAGCGGTTGATGGCCAGCGAACCGATCGATGCGGTGATCTCCCGGACCTTCGAGCTGAGCGAGCAGGCGATTGCCGCGTCTCCGACCCTGAAAGTCATCTCCAAACACGGCGTTGGCGTCAGCAATATCCACGTTGCTGCGGCCAGTGCCCGCGGCATTCCGGTTTACGTCACGCCCGGTGCCAACGCGCAGTCGGTGTGTGAAATGACCCTGGGCTTGATGTTCGCCGCGGCACGTAAAGTCAGCTGGATGGACAGCGAGATCCGCGCCGGTCGCTGGTCCCGTGCGCAGGACGGGCTGGAGTTGAGCGGGCGCACGCTGGGCCTCGTGGGTTTTGGTCAGGTGGCGCGCAAAGTCGCGACGGTGTGCCAGGCGCTCGGTATGCCGGTGCGGGTCTACGATCCGTTTCTCAAAACCGACAGCGATCTGCAGGGCGCTGTGGCCGTTGACTCGCTGGCAGCATTGCTCAGTGAAAGCCATGTCCTGAGCCTGCACGTGCCGCTCACTGCACAGACCCGAAACCTGATTGGCGCTGCCGAGTTGGCAATGCTTCCCGTAGGCGCGGTTCTGATCAATACCGCTCGCGGTGAAGTCGTAGACGAAGCCGCGCTGGTTGATGCGCTGCGCAGCGGTCAATTGTATGCAGCAGGTCTGGACACCATGGCCATCGAACCTTTGCCGTCCGACAGTCCCTTATTGCATCTGGATAACGTCGTGCTGACTCCTCATGTCGGCGGTTCAACCCCGGCTGCACTGGCTGCAATGGCACGGGACGCTGCCACCAACGTTCTGGGCTTTCTCGACGGCAAGCCTGTGCCGCGTACTTCATGCGTCAACGCTGATCTGCTTTCCCTTTGACTGGAGATTCACCATGACCGCTTCTGCTCTCAATGACTGGCCAACCGGCTACCGCATCAATCCGCGTAACGGCGACCTCAATGTTGAACTGATCGAAGCCTTCCGAAACATTCCTGTGGCGGTGGCGGGCGATTGCCTGGGGCGCGGCATTGGCGCCAGAGGCCTGCACGTTTATCACGGCGATCTGTCGCTCAAGTTGTGTGGCCCGGCGTTCACTCTGCGGGTTCGCCCCGGCGACAACCTGATGGTGCACAAGGCGCTGATGATGGTGCAGCCCGGTGATGTATTGGTTATCGACGGTGCGGGCGATATCAGCCAGGCGGTGATTGGTGGCCTGGTCCGAACCACGGCATTGCGGGTCAAGCTCGGCGGCATTGTGATCGACGGGGCGGTCCGTGATCTTGAGGAGCTGGCCGAAGGCATCCTGCCAGTGTTTGCAGCAGGGCATACCCATCGTGGCCCGAGCAAGGATGGCCCCGGCGAAATCAACGTGCCGATTGCCTGCGCCGGACTTTGCGTCATGCCCGGCGATTTGATGCTGGGCGATGCAGACGGCGTGCTGGCAGTGCCGCAGGCGGATGTCGCGGCACTGCTGCCCAAAGCCATCGCCCATCTTGAGCGAGAGGCCGCGATCCGCGAAACCAATCGCCTTGGCACTGCCGACCCGGAACGCTTCGACGCACTGCTGCGCGCCAAAGGCCTGCCGGTCTGAGCACCTTTCACTGACTCTCGTTAAACCCCTGCACGGGCGATCCATGCCTATAGCTGGCGCTTCGCATCTGTAAAAAAGTCACCCAGATAAAACTAAAAAAAAGAGGGAACCCATGCTGACGATCCTCAGCTATACGATGATCATTTGCTTCATGTACCTGGTCATGAGCCGCCGTCTTTCACCCTTGGTGGCATTGATGCTGGTGCCGGTGGTATTCGCCTGTATCGGCGGGTTCGCTGCGGGCCTTGGCCCGATGATGATCGACGGGGTGAAGATGCTTGCCCCCACCGGCATCATGCTGACCTTTGCGATCCTGTACTTTTCGATGATGACCGACGCCGGGCTATTCAACCCGCTGGTCAAACTGATCCTGAAAGTGGTGAAGGGCGACCCGCAGAAAATCGTGATCGGCAGCGCCATTCTGGGGATTTGCGTCGGCCTGGATGGCGACGGTGCGACCACTTACATCATCACCACGGCCGCGCTGTTGCCGCTTTACCGGCGCACCGGGATTCGCCTGCAAGTCATGGCGACGGTGTTGCTGCTCAGCAACGGCGTGATGAACATGCTGCCTTGGGCCGGGCCCTTTTCGCGCGCCGCCAGCGCCATGCACGTGGACGTCGCCGACCTGTTCATGGAAATGCTGCCGATGATGCTGGCGGCCGTGGCATGGGTTGTGTTTGTTGCGTTTCTGCTCGGGCGCATGGAGAAGCGTCGTTTAGGTGTGATCGAGTTACGCGAAGGCGAGGGCATGGATCACTTCAAAGAGTCCGCACCGGGCGACTGGCGCTTCGCATTCAACGCTGTGCTGACGATTGCCCTGATTACCTGCATGGTCATGAGCGTATTGCCGCTGCCGATTCTGTTCATGCTGGCCTTCGGTATAGGCGCGGTGGTCAATTTCCCGAAAATCGAAGACCAGAAAGCCCTGATCTCGCGTCATGCGGGCAACGTCATGCTGGTCTCGCTGCTGATTTTTGCAGCAGGGATATTCGTCGGCATCATGACCGGCACCGGCATGATCAAGGCCATCTCAGAAAGCCTGATCTACGTCATCCCGCAGTGGGCCGGGCAGTACATGTCGTTGATTACTGCGTTCATCAGTATGCCGGGCACCTACGTACTGACTAACGATGCGTTTTACTTCGGCATCCTGCCGATCCTCGCCGAGACCGCCAGCCATTACGGCATCGGGCCTATGGAAATGGCTGTCGCCGGGCTGATCGGCCAACCGGTGCATGTGTTGAGCCCTCTGGTGGCATCGACTTACCTGCTGTGCGGTTTGCTGGATGTCGATTATGCGAACAACCAGCGTATTTCCTTCAAATGGTCGGTGGGCACCGTGGGCGTCATGTTTGTGATGTCGCTGCTGATTGGCGCGCTTTCCATCCTGCACTAAAGCATTGGCCATCGGCCCTGTGCCGATGGCCTGCATCCGAGGTCATGTTCATGCACAACAATCACGACATCGATATTTTGATCAGCGAGGTTGGCCCTCGTGACGGGCTGCAAAGCGTCAAGGCAAGCATGCCGACCGCGCTCAAGATCGAGTGGCTCACGGCACTCGCGGCGTCCGGGTTACGTGAAATTGAAATCGGTTCGTTCGTATCGCCCAAACTGCTGCCACAGATGGCCGACGCCGCACAGTTGGTCGCTCATGCGCGAACCTTGCCGGGATTATTCGTCACCGCTCTGGTGCCCAATCTGAAAGGCGCGCAGGCCGCGTTCGAAGCTGGGGTGCAAAAGATCACCCTGCCGATTTCGGTCAGTGAGCCTCATTCACTGGCAAACATTCGCAAGACCCATGCGCAGGTTATTGAAGAAGTCCGCACTGTCGTTGCGCTACGCGATCAGCAGTACCCGCACGTCTTGATCGAGGCGGGTCTTTCGACTGTATTTGGCTGCACCTTGCAAGGCGTGGTCCCCGCCGATGACGTCATTCGTATGGCTGTGACCATGGCCGGACTTGGGGTGGATGAGGTGGGGCTGGCCGACACGGTGGGCTATGCCAATCCGACCCAGGTTCGCCAGTTGTTCACCCGTTTGCGCAACGAGCTGGGGCCGGTCGCGGGCAGCGCCCATTTTCACAACACCCGAGGGCAGGGACTGGCCAATGTTGTGGCCGCGCTTGATGTCGGCGTGACCACGATTGACGCCTCTCAAGGCGGATTGGGCGGTTGCCCTTACGCGCCAGGCGCATCGGGGAACATCGTCACTGAAGACCTGGTTTACCTGCTCGAATCCATGGGCCTGCGCACTGGCGTCGACATCGATCGTCTGGTTGCCGCGCGCGAGTGGCTGCATAAAGGGCTGCCCGGTGAGCCGCTTTACGGGTTCATTCCTGACGCCGGTGTTGGCAAGAATTTTCGTTATGCAAGCAAGGGTCAATGAACATGCAACCGACGACTGAAAAGGCGCTGCCGCTCGCAGGTATTCGTGTGATCGAGTTCGTGCACATGGTCATGGGGCCGACCTGCGGGCTGGTCCTCGCTGACCTCGGCGCAGAGGTGATCAAGGTTGAACCTGCACCATCGGGGGACAATACGCGGAGCTTGCGTGGCTCTGGCGCCGGTTACTGGATGACCTACAACCGCAACAAAAAAAGCTTTGCCGTCGACATGAAAACCGAAGAGGGGATGTCGGCCGTTCGTAAGCTCATCGCCAGTGCGGACGTCGTCACCGAAAACTTTCGCCCCGGTGCCATGGAAAAACTGGCGTTGGGATACGAGCAGGTCAAAGCAATCAAACCGTCGATCATCTACAGCTCAATGAAAGGTTTTTTGCCCGGGCCTTACGATCAACGACCGGCACTCGATGAAGTGGTGCAGATGATGACCGGGCTTGCTTACATGACCGGGCCAGTCGGTCGGCCTTTGCGGGCCGGGGCTTCCGTGAACGATGTGATGGGCGGCATGTTCAGCGCCATTTCAATTCTGGCTGCTCTGCATCAGCGTAACTCCACCGGCCTGGGCCAGTTTGTGCAGACCGGTCTGTTCGAAAACTCGGCCTTCCTCGTTGCGCAGCACATGATGCAGAAAGTCGTCACGGGCAAGGCCGCTGCACCGATGCCCAATCGGGTCTCGGCCTGGGCGATCTACGACGTATTCACCACCGCCGACGATGAACAGGTTTTTCTCGGCGTCGTCAGCGACGGCCAATGGCAAAGCTTCTGCAAGGCCTTCGGTTTCAAAGAGTGGGCCGTGGATCCGACGCTGGCTCTGAACAACCAGCGGGTACAAGCGCGTGACGACATCCTGCCGCGTGTACGCGAGTGTCTGGGCGGCATGAGCAAGCTCGAAGTCATGGCGCGCTGCGAAGCGGCGGGTTTACCGTTCTCGCCCATTCAGCGCCCGGAGGACCTGTTTGAGGATCATCACCTGAATGCATCGGGCGGCATGGCGGCACTGACGACCCCGGATGGCGCTGATGTGAAAGTACCGATGTTACCGTTCGAAATGGATGGCCAACGTTTCGGTACACGCCTCAATGTGCCCGGGCTTGGCAGTCATTCCGCTGAACTGCTTGGCGAGTTAGGGTATTGCGATGAGGACATACAGGCGTTGCAGGCTGCTGGTGTGGTTCAAGGTTAGGGGTGGTGACCGTGCCTTGTGTCCACGACATACCGCTGTCGCGAAGCAAACGGGGCTCTGTAGGAGCGCGCTTGCCCGCGATGCGGTGTGTCAGCAAAAAACGTGTTGCCTGACCAGATGCAATCGCGGGCAAGCGCGCTCCGCTCCGATGATGGCTACAATCCCAACGACCCTATAACTTTTTAATTGCCGGAATTGAATGTGCGTAACAGTATTCCGTTCGCCCCCGTATTACTTCCTGACATCGCAACTGTTCGACTAAAGGCTAAAGCACTGGCGATGCTTGAAGCTATCGTCTCACCCGATTGGGAGTACAGGTATTACAGCTTCGATGCGCATTGGGGTAGTGGTGAGGAGATGGCGTCCATGCGCAACGGATCGGGCGAAGATTGGTTTCTGCTCTTCGGAGCGTTCGGTGCCGCGATAAAAGGGTTTGCTCACGAAGCATCAGATGCTTGCAATAACGACCTTGCAGCCGCCGCGAGGATTCAACTTCCTCAGCCTTTTGAATCATTTCTGAATGAGCCCGCGTTCAGCATGGATAGCGTGAGCTACTGCTACTGGAGGCGCCCGGAGGACTCAAGCTGGCATAAAGTGGCGTGTGCAAATTCGCTGTCGGATGTGGTTGATGACGGCTCGTCAAAATTCGCACTCTTGTGCGAACCCGCAGCTTCTTATGTCGTTTTCGCCAAAGAGTATTATGAAGTTGAGTTACCACTTTTGCCGGTGCAACGCATTTACGAGCACGGCCTGTTGACCGAGGAACTGGTGAGGGCCATCAATCCGGATCTGGATTTTGCCGATGCCCGGGAGTTCGCTGCAGAGATTGGCTATCCCTGTGTTTGAGCCTTGGTCAGCGCTGCGACTGTTTTATCTGGATAAAGCGAGTGCTGGTTTGACCGCGTCAGAATGATCGAACAGACTTCCAATCCATTTGCGGACGTTGGTCAAGGAGTTGTAAATGGCAAATCGAGTTTACTTGATGAATCACAGCCAATCCGAACCCGCCCTGGCTGCAGAACTGGAGGATGCCTGTTTGCTGGCCGCCAGTTATCAGTTACCGATTTTGTGGTTGGCGTTGTTCGATTCGGATGACTTGGTCAACGTTCTTGTACATTGCGAAAACGATGCTGGTGAGCTGGATAGCGAGCTGATTTTGACTTGCTTTGCGTCCACCGAGAAAGCACTGAAGACTTACAGCTCAAGAAGGCAGAGCCTTCAGGCGGCATTAGGTGCTGACAGCTCGACCAGTGTGGCTGAGTGGGAGGCGTTCATTGCCAGCCAGTTGCAAGGCCCAGTGGTTCAGATCGATCTGACTGAACTCTGGATGATGTACGGCGATGCGGATGCGCTGGATGCCCAGGTCAGCGAATGGCTGGCGGGGCTTGATGACACCACGAGTGGTGCATGGATATCTTTCTGTCATCAGGCAAACCTTGATGACGCTGACACACGGCGCTACGGTGTTCGCGGCTATCCGTGGAATGCGAAGCCGGGATGGCAGTGAGGCGGAGTTTGATAATCAACCCACACATCGCCATCGCAGGTTGATTAAGTCATTCAAGGCGCGTCGATGATGATGGAAATATTGGCTGAGGTCTTTTTTCGTACCATTTGCTTTCCTGTGGGCTGGCCAGTGGTAAAGATTTTCACACTGGGAAAGTACCCTGTTAAAGGGTCCTGGTTTACCCAAACCCTTCAGTCTGAATGGACGTCTGCGATTGGGCTTGCTGTGTTGGTAATTGCAATGATGGCTGCGCTGAAGCAGTTCGTGATTACGTAGAAAATCTTACATAACTCCCGCCATGAAAGAGGCGTGCAAATGATGCTCGCTACAACTGACCACCGTCCCAACGTAACTTTGACCCCCGCCCAACAAACCGACCTTGATGACCTCGTCGCCATTCGGATCGAAGCCATGCGCGAAAGTCTGGAACGGGTAGGGCGCTTTGATCCAGTGCGTGCTCGCGAGCGTTTTGCCAGCGCTTTTGATGCACGGGATACGCGCTATATCGAAGTGGCTGGAGAGCGCGTGGGTTTTGTCTTGGTCAAGCGGCACGATGATGAACTGGTGCTTGATCACCTGTACCTGAAGCTGGCCGCGCAAGGTTTGGGCTTAGGCTCTGCGGTTCTGTCGCTGATATTCGAAGAGGCGGATGCTTTGGGGCTGCCGATTAAAGTCGGGGCGCTTAAAGAGAGCGCCTCGAATCGGTTTTACACGCGCCACGGGTTTCAGTTTTTAGAAAGCGGCGAGTTTGATCATTACTATATTCGTCGGGGTGTTACAGGCTGAAAATGTGCCGTCAAAGGTGCGCAGAGACTCAATCAGAACACTCGACCGCAGTTTCGAAGCCCTGCCAGCCATGCAGTTGCCTGGAAACGACCAGCAGGCGATTTCCCACGCCAGACGTCGAAGCAACGCAGACACCTTTTTCATCCCAGAACGCGCTTCGCCCAGCCGCTGCCCAGCCACCTGTCGGCCCGCCATGATTGGCCATGAGTACGGCCATTTCGTGGAGCCGGGAGTAACTTTGCAGCAGCGAACTGTCTCGTGGATAACCTGCTTCGCCGATCAGCACGCTTGAGGCATAAACCTGCGCGCCTTGTCTGGCTGCTGCCGACGGATGTTCTGGATGGCTGAAATCAGCGCACACCGACAGCGCGATGGGCGAGCCCGCGATGTTTATCAAATCGCCGCCGTTACCGGCACTGAAATACTGTTCTTCGCCAGGGTGTAAATGCTGTTTGGTATAGACCGTGACCGAACCGTCGCCATGGAGTATGAAGGCTGCGATCAATGGCTTTTCATGGCCTGGCATGCGCAGCGGTAAACCGACGACAGTGGTCATGGAGTTTTCCCGCGCGAGTTGTCGCAAGGGGAGCAGAACCGGACTGTCCACATCTTGCGTCAGCGCTTCGGCCAGAGTGGGTTCATAACCCGTGAGCGACAGCTCGGGAAACACCAGAAGATTTACTCCGTGCTCACTGGCGCACTGCATAAACTCGATGTGCAGATTCACGTTTGCGTCGATATCGCCTGCTTGAATGGCGCATTGGGCTGCAGCTAAAGCAGGTGACATGAAAGCTCTCCAATAAAAGTTCTCCAGTAAAGGACATTATTAATATCCAACATGCAGAGCAGAAAGCAGCGACTCCAAGGATTCCGGCGATTTATCAAACGTGCTTTCCGACTTCAAGGTATCCCATTGCATAGCGTCGCTCACGCAGTAGTCGCCGATACACTTCATGGCGTGGACTTGCGAATCCAGAAGACCCAAGGGTATCCACATGTATGGTTTGCCACGCAAGGCATTGGGAACGGTCGAGCCACAGTGTTTGCAGAAATCATTCCGGTAGCCGCTGGGTTTGAGCCATGTGTTGATTTCAGACTGTCCCGCCGCCCACTGGAAGCCGGATTCAGGAACGATCGTCGCGCAGTTATAACCGGTGCCTGTTTGTTTGCGGCAAAGGGAGCAGTGGCATCGGTAGAAATACAGCGGCTCTGTCTTGAGGGAAAAAACCACGGTTGCGCACAGACATTGTCCTGTCAGCATTTATAAATTCCTTATTGAAGTGCCTGTTGATTAGCTGTTGTCCGGTTCATTGCTCAGGCCTGATAAAAATCTTCCGGTGATGATTGCGATTGCCTCCACTGGGGACATCAATGCCGTGTCTACAGTAAACGGCGCTTTATTCCACGCTTCGTATTCATGACTGAGCACAGACGTCCAGGTGGGCGGGGTCAGCCCCGGTACATCACTTTTTCTGCTCTCAACCCGACGCTGGTGCTCTCGTTTGTCCGAGCAAACCACCTGAATGTCGACTAACTGGACGCCAGCCCGTGCGGCAATTTCGTTCCAGGCTTTACGGCTTTCCATGACCGGGTTAACGCAATCAACAATAACCGAACTGCCCAGTTGCAGGTTGCTCAGCGCGAGTTCGTTCGCAGCCATATACCCGCACCGACCGACATCCTGAGCAAGTTCGCCGGAGTTTCGGATCGCTTGTTCAATCGTATCTATTCGCAGGTAAACCGCACGCATGTGGCGGGTGAGTTCGCGGGCGATGGTTGTTTTACCGGTACCGGGAAGACCGCTGAAGACAATGAGCATTCGGTGTCCTTAGGCTGTATTGCCCGTCTTGTTGGGGTCAATCAAGCACGGGACGCATGAAACTACGTTCGTAGCTGACAATGAATTTTTTCTCTGTCGCCAGTGCCACCGCTTCAATGCATTCAGCGTCGGTTTCGGCTTCTTTGCGATAGCGCTCGTAGTCCGAGAGACTTGGGAAACTGAACAGGCAACAGGCGATATTGTTGGCACCTTCTGCCGGCAGGAAGTAGCCATGGTGCAAGCCGCCCAAGCGCGTCACCAACCGTATCCATAAGCGGGAATAGATTTCAAAGGCAGGGATTTGGTACGGATCAATCTGGTACTTCACGTGGCAGGTAATCACACGAGCTTTCCTTGTTCGCAATGGTTCGTTAACAGGGCGCAAAGGTTATCAATAATTCAGCCCTGATCTGAATACTTCTGCTTGAAATAACGTCGTCGCTGCCGACTTCCCGGATACATGTGACGGGTCTGTGTATGCCGTTTTGTTCTTGAATCTGTGTCTAACATCTTTGCTTTTCGCGGCTTAATCTTGCTCCGAACATTCTCAAGGAGCGACACCATGCCCGAACTGTCCACCGTGGTTGCCTATGGCTTGATCTCACTTGGCATGGTGTTGACCCCCGGCCCGAATATGATTTACCTGATTTCGCGTTCGATCTGCCAGGGCCGGGTGGCCGGGTTGATTTCTCTGGGCGGCGTAGCATTGGGCTTTGTCGTTTATATGGTTCTCGCTGCGCTGGGTATCACCGCGTTGGTGATGGCCGTTCCTTACGCTTATGACGCCCTGCGAATTGGCGGCGCGCTGTATCTGCTTTACCTGGCCTGGCAGGCAGTCCGGCCCGGTGGGCGCTCTCCCTTTCAGGTCAAGGATCTGCCCAAGGACGGCCCACGCAAGCTGTTCATGATGGGTTTCATCACTAACCTCCTGAATCCTAAAGTGGCGGTGATGTATTTGTCGTTGTTGCCGCAGTTCATTGATCCTGCCGACCACGGCAGCGTACTGATGCAATCGCTGGTGCTGGGCTTTACGCAGATTTTTATCAGTGTGACCGTCAACGCGGCGATTGCCATTATGGCTGGCTCAATCGCTGCGTTTTTTGTGGGCAGGCCTTTCTGGCAGGTCGTACAGCGCTGGCTGATGGGCACAGTGCTCGCGGGGCTGGCGATGCGAATGTTGATTGAAGGGCGTCGGTAAATGGTCGGGTTTGTACCATTTCGTGGCGCTTGAGCCCATCGGATTCCCTTTGTACCTTGCGGTTATGAAGCGAAACAGGCTCCGTGAGAGATTCTATGTTGGCTTGCAAATAACATTTCCGTGGGAGCGAATTCATTCGCGAAGGAGCCAGTACATTCGCCGCTTTCGTATCGTCTGATATGCCGCTTTCCCGAATGAATTCGGTCCCACAAGGACATCGCAAGCCGGATCGCCGCCTGCGCGATCCAACATGGAATCTCTCACAGGTATCGATGTAATCCTGCAACCCCATCAATGCCCATGAACAGTCCACGCCACCAGCCGGGCAACCATTGGCCTGACCACCAGCACGCAAATGAATGCGGATGGCATCGCCACCCGATACGCATTCATCACATTCTTCATGTAGTGTTCATCGAAGCCGAACTCCGCCAGGGTGATCACGAGGCACATCAGAAAAGCCATGATGGTCGCCATGTAGAGCGCAAAGATGTAAGGCGTCGCTCGTTTGGGAAAGCGCAGACGTAAGGTGTTTTGATTGGTTTCAGCAGGCATCGGCTAACCTCGTCAATGTTGTTTGTCAAAAGAGCCGCCAAGCTAGCAAGCCGTCGAGGATGCCGGTAGCGGCGTAATGCTTGAATCACTGTTAAGTAAAATCAACGAATAAGGCATCGGGAACGCGATGGATATTCTGGGGCTGATCAACACCTTTATCCGCGTGGTAGAAGCGGGCAGCATTGCTGCGGCGGCCCGGGCTCAGGGCATGAGTGCGGCGGCGGTAAGTCAGAGCATCACTCGGCTGGAAAAGCACCTCGGCACGCGGCTGCTTTCGCGTACCACGCGCAGGATGGCGCTGACTGAAAGCGGTACGCGCTATTACGAAAAGGTGAGACACATCCCGCGCGATATCGAACTTGCCTCGCAAGCCGCTGCTGTCGCCACTGATCCTCAAGGCCCGCTGCGCATCGCGACTACTGCGGCGTTCGGGCGTCATGTGTTGGCACCGCTCATGCCCGCTTTCAAGGCGGCTTACCCGCGCATTGACATCGAGTTGATCAGTGCAGACCGGCGCGTCGATCATCGTCTGGAGGGCGTGGACGTCAGTGTTCGTATCGAGGCGCAACTGAGCGATCAGTTGGTGGCGCGGCGTATTGCATCGCTTCCGTTTGTGTTCTGCGCGTCGCCTGCTTATCTCGACCGTGAAGGCGTGCCCACCAGGCCAGAGGACTTGAAAGACCATGCCTGCCTGGTGTTTCGTTACCCCACAGACGGGCGTTTTCTGCCGTGGAATTTCATACTCGACGGCAAGCGTTTCGAGGCGAAGGTGAATCCCGGTTTTGTTTGCGATGACATCGACATGCTCACGCAGATCGCCCTGAACGGGGGCGGCATTGCCCGGCTGGCCAGCTTTATCGCGCAACCGCTTATCGACAGCGGCCGTTTGCTGCCCTTGTTCGACTCAGGCAACCGCGGCGCTGCGGCTGCGGAGTCTGAGCCGATGGATATTTATGCGTGTGTCACAGAACGGTCGGCATTGAATGCGAAGGTACGTGCGTTTATCGCGTTTCTTGAAGATGCGTTGCAGGGCGGTTCGACTGGGCAGAAATGAATGTCGGGCGATCAGAACT
Source organism: Pseudomonas quasicaspiana (assembly GCF_021147825.1). Lineage (NCBI taxonomy): Bacteria > Pseudomonadati > Pseudomonadota > Gammaproteobacteria > Pseudomonadales > Pseudomonadaceae > Pseudomonas > Pseudomonas quasicaspiana. The sequence goes on along the minus strand of NZ_JAGTPI010000056.1, from coordinate 8,175 downwards.
CGCACCCCACCTGACGTTCTACTGAAAGCTACCGTGCAGCAAACACGGGACCTGTAGGAGCCAACTTGTTGGCGAGACGTCGGCCCTGCAAAGTCATTTGTTCCGCCTCGCCAACAAGTTGGCTCCTACAGAAGTATGCGTTTCAACCCTAAGGCTATGCGTTGTTTGCCAGGAGACCACACATTGAGTCACGACGAGCTTCAGTCCTTTAGCGAACATGAAGTCGCAGAAATGCAGCGCTTCAACAAAAAGCTCGGCTGGCTACCGCGTTTTCGAATCCGCAATCGCTTCACGCCTCAGGTGATTCAGACGCTGCTTAAAGCGGGTCAAATTGCTGGCGCGGGCAAGCTGGCCAAGCAGGGACAGCAGGCTGAAAAGCGTTCAGTCGGTGTCGATGGCATTTCGGTCCCTGTGCGGATATTGAGGCCCAAAGGCAAAGCAAAAGGCGTGGTGCTTGATATCCACGGCGGTGGCTGGGTCATAGGCAATGCGCAAATGAACGACGACCTTAACCTTGCTTTAGTGAAAGCATGCGAAGTCGCCGTGGTCTCGGTGGACTATCGCCTCGCGGTATCGACGCCGGTTGAAGGTCTCATGGATGACTGTCTTTCGGCTGCGCGCTGGCTGCTGGGTAGCGAGTGTGAAGAGTTTGCCGGTTTACCCGTGATCGTTATCGGGGAATCGGCCGGCGGCCATCTGGCGGCGGCGACACTTCTAGGGCTCAAAGCCTGGCCGGATCTGTTTCGGCGGGTGAGCGGGACGGTCCTGTATTACGGCGTTTACGATCTGACCGGAACGCCAAGCGTCCGCGCTGCCGGTCCTGAAACCCTGGTGCTGCATGGCCCGGGCATGGTCGATGCGTTGCGTCTGCTGACGCCGGACGCAACTGATGAAGAGCGTCGTCAACCGCCGTTATCGCCCTTGTACGGCGATCTTACGGGCATGCCGCCTGCGCTGATGTTTGCCGGTGAGCTGGACCCGCTGCTGGACGACACCGTGCAGATGGCTGAACGATGGGCGAAGTCGTCGGAAGTAGAAGTACACGTGACGCCGGTTTGTGCGCACGGCTTCATTCACTTCCCTACGGCGATGACGGGACGGGTGCTTGCGCGCAGCCATCGGTGGATTTCGGACCGGATCAGCGCCGTAAAGGTTTGAACCCTTTAGGCCGGGCCAGAAGGTGCCACCTTTGTCTTAGGCTCGGCCGCCCCATCAATGTTGATCAATCTGCGATTGAGTTCAGCTCTGTCATGATTTCATCCGACAGCACCAGCTCGCTCACGGCAAGGTTTTCGCGCAAGTGCGCCACCGAGGATGTGCCGGGGATCAGCAGAATGTTGGGCGCACGACGCAGCAGCCATGCCAGTGCCAGCTGCTTCGGCGTGATGTTGAGTCGTTGCGCAACGGTCGATAATGCGGATGACTGCAGCGGCGTGAACCCGCCCAACGGAAAGAACGGCACATAGGCAATACCGTCACGCGCCAGTTCGTCGATCACCGCGTTATCGTGCTGATGAGCGATGTTGTAGAGGTTTTGTACGCAAACGACATTGACGAGTTTGCGCGCCTCAGCGATTTGCGTGGGGGTGACGTTGCTGATGCCGATATGGCGAACGAGTCCTTGCTGCTGCAATTCTGCAACGGCGCTCACTTGTGCTTCGATCGAACCTTCGGCTGTTCCCATTGCGCTGAACATGGTGCGCACGTTCACCACATCCAGCACGTCCAGGCCCAGATTACGCAGGTTGTCGTGCACAGCCTGGGTCAGGTCTTTTTTCGACGTGGCTGGAATCCAGGAGCCGTCTTCGCCACGAATGGCGCCCACCTTGGTAACTATCGTCAGGTCATCTCGATAGGGATGCAGTGCTTCGCGAATAATCTGGTTGGTGACATGTGGCCCGTAAAAGTCGCTGGTGTCGATGTGGTTCACGCCCGACTCGACGGCTGCACGCAGCACGTCCACCGCGGCTTGACGATCTTTCGGCGGGCCAAATACGCCAGGACCTGCGAGCTGCATTGCGCCGTAGCCGATTCGGTTAACCTGGCGGTCGCCAAGATTGAACGTGCCGCTTTTGTTGCCTCTTTTGTCTAAAGCATCCGTCATGTCTATCGCTCTTGCTTCGCTTGGGGGAAAACTATGATATGAAGGAACCTTCAGGTTTTGAATTCGCATTCCATGAACACTGTCAAAGCATCGTTAAAGCCAAGAAAATCAGCGGTTCAGGCCCGATCCGTCGCGACGGTTGAGGCGCTTCACACGGCGACCCTTCAGGTTTTGACCCAGTACGGGCTGACCCGCTGCACCACCACGCGGGTCGCCGAGCGGGCCGGCATGTCGGTTGGCAGCGTCTATCAGTACTACCCTAATCGCGATGCACTGCTGGCGGCAGTGCTCGAAAAGCATCTGCAGGAAGTTGTCGATACAGTTGAGTTGGCCTGTGGTCGATGTCACGGAAAAACAGTCGCTGAAATGGCATCGGGTTTTATCGTGGCGTTTCTGGCTGTCAAACTGCGTGATCCGGTGGTATCAAAAGCGCTCTACGCCATCGCAGCAGAGCGGGGCGGAGCTGAACTGGTCGCCCGCATAAACGCCCGCATGCTAGTCGCGATGACGAACATGCTGAGCACCGCGTCTGACGCACATTTTGACAATCCCGCCCTGATTGCCTCGATCTCGCATACCGCAGTGGTCGGACCTGTGCGTGCCTTGCTTGAAGGGCATGGCAATCCTGACTTCGAGACCTGCCTCGAAGAGCAATTGACCTTGATGTTGACGGCCTATCTTCAAGTTCATCAGCGCGTTAAACGCCCATGAAGCCTTTTAGAATTCGTGAATTAACCTCAGCCGACACTGAGGCGTTGCTGGCGTTTGAAGTGCGTAACCGTGAGTGGTTTGAATCGCACATCGATGCCCGCGAACCTGACTTCTACTCGTTGCAAGGTGTCGCGGAGCATATCGACTGCTATCTCGCCGACTTTGCCCTTGGCGTCTGGCATCCATTTGTCATCGAAGATTCCAGTGGGCGAATAGTCGGACGGGCAAATCTGAAAGGCATGAGTTCGTCTGGCCAGACTGGTGAAGTCGGGTATCGAATTGATCAGGATGCTTGCGGACAAGGGCTGGCCACATTGGCGTTGAGGCATATGATCGAGCAGGCAAAGGAGCGTTGGGGGCTTGTGCAACTCGTTGCTTACGTCTTCAAGGAAAACCTTGGTTCGAGGAAGGTGCTTGAGCGCTGTGGGTTCCGGCTGGAGCAGCAGTCGGATGATGATGCTGCTGAGTGTCGGTTTGTTCTTTCTGTTTAGAGAGGTCTGCATTCCGATACGCCGTTTTGTATGGATGGCACGCCGCTGTCCGGTAGGAGCTAACTTGTTGGCGAGGCATTAGATCTTCTCAATCAGATAATCCCCTTCGCCAACAAGTTGGCTTCTACCGGGACGGCGTTTCAATTCAATGGTTCGAGGAAGGTGCTTGAGCGCTGTGGGTTCCGGCTAGAGCAGCCCTCGGGTGATGATGCTGCTGAGTGTCGGTTTGTTCTTTCGGTTTAGAGAGGTCTGCATTCCGATACGCCGTTTTGTATGGATGGCACGCCGCTGTCCGGTAGGAGCTAACTTGTTGGCGAAGCATTGGATCTGCTCAATCAGATAATCCGCTTCGCCAACAAGTTGGCTCCTACCGGGACGGCGTTTCAATTCAATTTGATCAGCGTTAATGACCCCGACCACCTCCAAATGACCAGTCTTCACTTGCGGTTGTGGTGATGACCACCATCACATCCTCGGGGTTGAACCCTGGCGAACGTCCCAGTTTTTCCACCAGATCCCGATAAAAGCGCTGCCTGGTTTCAACGCTGCGAGGACGTCCTGCGGTAATCGCAATCAACACAAAGTCCTGGCTGCGCGGCCCGCCAAGATAGTTGCGGTCAAATATCAGCTCGCCCACTTCATGCTGGTGAATGACCTGAAAACGATCTGCCTCGGGCACCTCGAAACTGTCGACCAATGCTTCGTGCAAACTCTGAGACAGTGCCCGTAAATAGTCAGCGGATTTGCCTCGGTGCAGCGAAATACGTGCGAATGGCATGAATGATTACTCCTGGCCGCTGACAGGGTGGGCTTCTAGTTCCCTGAGCAGGTTCAGTGCCGAAGCTGCCGTTGGCCAGCCTGAATAGAACGCCAGATGGGTGATGGCTTCGTTCAATTCATCGACACTCAAACCGTTATCCCGCGCGCGTTGTAAATGAAACGGCAGTTGCTCAAGCCGGTACATCGCTACCAGCGCAGCCACTGTCGTCAGGCTGCGTTCACGGGGCGTCAGTTGAGTGCGTTTCCACATGTCGCCAAACAGCACGCGCTCCGTCAGTTCTGCAAACTTTTGCGGATAATGCCCTTGTTGCTCAAGCCCTTGAGCGATGGATGAACTCATGATGCTTTCTCTTGATTCGCCAATGAGCCAGGAAAACTATCAAGTCGTAATCATTCCGAATATCAGATTAAATGGTGACCATGATCCCAAATAAGTGGACTGTTTCCATGCGTCGCCCCACCTTTGATCTTGATGTGTTGCGTACTTTCGTCACCGGCGTTGAATTCAACAGTTTCGCTAAAGCGGCAGATCGTCTCGGGCGATCAACGTCTGCGGTCAGTGCTCAATTAAAAAAGCTGGAAGAACAGGTTGGCACGCCTGTGTTGGCCAAATCGGGACGCGGGCTGGTCCTGACGCCCGTCGGGGAATCTCTGCTGAGTCATGCCCGTCGATTACTGGAACTGAACGACGGCATTTTTCAAACTTTGCACGAGAGCCAGACGGCCGGAACCATTCGTCTTGGTCTTCAGGAGGACTTTGGGGAGCACTTTCTCAGCGAGATCCTTCGGCGTTTTGTGCAGACGTATCCAATGGTGAGTCTCGAAGTCCGGATCGCACGCAACGCCGAATTGCTCGCTCTGATTGAAACCGCGGGGCTGGACCTGGCCCTGACCTGGGACACCGGGCACACCTCGCCTTATGCCGAGCATTTAGGCGAAACCCAAATGCACTGGATCGGGATTCGCGATACCCCGTTGCTGAGCCGTCTTGTGGATTCGCCCCTGCCGTTGATCCTGTTCGACGCCCCGTGCGTATTGCGCAGCGCCGCCACTCAGGCCTTGGATGCTGCGCAAATTCCGTGGCGCATAGCGCTGACCAGCCCCAGCGTAGGAGGAATCTGGGCCGCCGTCGCAGCCGGATTGGGCGTGACGCTGCGAACACGCATCGGCCTGCCGGATAACCTGACTTTTCTGGACGGTTTACCCTCGGTGCCGAGCCTTGGGTATGTGCTTCATGGCGCAGGAGAAGATCCAACGCCTGCGACGAGGCATCTGGCTGAGTTGATAAGGATGAGTTTGCAGGAGCAGACGGTCAATTTTGTTGGCGCGCAATAGGGCGTTAAGCAACGCCCTGACGAAACCGTTGCTCTGTTATCCCTATCAATCAGGTTTTTTAACCATCATGTACTGGCTGAAATTATTGATGTGATCGTCCAGATTATCTTCAAGCATTAGCCGGTACTGATCACAAAAATACTTCAGCATCGCCTCACGCGCCTGAGCCATTTCCTCGCCGGACTTGAAGCTGCGCGCGCTGACCCAGGCATTGAATCTTGTGGTGCCAAACATCATGGATGCATTGACCTGTCCGAGGTTTTCGAACGCTTTAAGCTGCTCGTTGGACAGTTCGATGTGCGCGTCGGCGCGGTCATAGAATGCTTGGTCGGTGGTATCTGACATTGCGGATTATCCTGGTCATTTTTTTTGGCTGGGTGCATTAAAGCATCTGCGTCGTCTGCATCCATAATTGCAATCGTTTGCAGGAGCTCAACGCCTGTCACCACGAGGTCTTGCGGCAAACAATGGGCCTGTAGGAGGGAACCTGTTCGCGAGCTGCCTGACGCGGTGTGTCAAACCAATCGCCTCGCCAACAAGTTGGCTCCTACAGATCACCCGTCTACCGGGCAACTCCACGGTTCAAATCATATCGATCCGTTCAACGCAGAGGCCAGGACCAGCCGCTCAAGCCCGATGCCGAACCCGGCACCTTCTCGATAGGCTCCGCCACCGACAACTTGTTGCTGTGCGCCTAAAGCAGGGCATCGCACTTCGAAGCCATTGCCTTCCAGGTAGTAACTCAGCCCGCGTTTCACGGCCAGATTGAGTTCGTAGTCGAGGCCCAACGAGTCGAGGAAACCCGTGCAAATGGCCTGGCTACGCTGCAAAGCCTCCACCGGGTCGGCACTCAGGATTTCGAGTCCCAGTTGGGTGAACTCGCGGTACCGACCGGCTTGCGGACGCTCATATCGATAGCATCGCGCAACGTAGAAAAACATCGCCTCTTCCCGTGATCCGAGCAGTACATCGTTGCGCTCCTGAAAAAGCGCGGTGGCCTCCGGGATGAGGCAACAGGGACGTCCGGCCTTGTCATTGAAAGCCCACATTTGCCCGATTATTTCACTTCCGCCGGCCTTCTCGATAAAAGTGTCCTGACCCCATAACGCTGGAACGATGGCTTCCTCAGCTCCAGCTTCGATGAAGATAACTCCGGAAACGGCCTTCTATTTCACGCATGATTGCTGCTTCTTTCCCGGTTACTATTCGTGTTCCACGTAGCATTGTCATTTTTGTGATCTCCAATTTACAGGCAATAAAAAAGGCGCCATTGGCGCCTTGGTTTTGTTCATTGAGTCGTCAGAACAAGTGGTTTGAGTTCTGATGGATCGATGAGCATGAGCAACCGCGGCACCTTGAGCGAGGTCCGTGATGGTGATGTCGGTTGCATTGAATAAATTTGGTCATGGCCAATCCTTGCACAGAACCGGGAGCGCCGACAAGGCACCCCATTTACGGCAACTGCATACGAGAACAATAGACAGCAGTGACGCGCATGAATGAGTGGGATATTTTCGAAACGGAACACTGGCGAGTCAGCCATCGACGCGATGCACGCTACGGCGGTTACCTGATGGTCAGCTCAGTCGCAGCCGCTTCGGATTTCATGGACCTCGGCGATTCAGCACTGGCTTCGCTCGGAGACGCCCTGCGGCAAACCGAGCAGCTTCTTTTTCAGGTCTTTGAGCCTGTGAAGGTCATCGTCTACAAGCTGGGTTTTTCGGCGGGTTTCAATCTGCACTTTCATGTGGTTCCAGTGACGCATTCACTGTTGGCAGAAATAGAAAAACATCCGGATTACGCTAGCGAACCTGACGGGAATGACACCATTCTTTTCTTGAGCCGCGAGTACTGCGAGCGGCCATTGAATGCCGAGGAGAGTGAAGCTCAGCACACGACAGTGATGAATCTTCGGAAGCTTTACTGCGCAAATAGCCTGATCTAAATACTTGTGCGCACCTCAAGGCCGCCGATAATCATTGCCTGCTTAACGAGTAAGTGGAGTTTCTGTGATACCGGGATATCGCGTACGCATTTATTGCTTTTTAGGGGCTGTTTTCTGCCTGGGCTGTGCCTGGCTAGCGGGGGAACGTCTGCATGACGCCTTCACCCTTTGGCAATTCGATGCGCTCACCGGGCCACGTCGGCAATCGGTGAAAGAGCATCTGATATTCGATGACCAGCCAGGGCGTTTCCTTTGGTATCTATTGGAAACCATCGCGACCTTCATCTTCTTCAGCGGCGCAGGACTTGCCATGACATGGGGCGCGCTGCGAGGTCGTCGGGCATTCAAGCGTTGGCATTAGAAGTTTTAGTCAGCTCTTGTGCTCAGTCGGCCGAGGGGACCAGAAACTCAACATCATCTTTCTTCGCTGCCTGGCTGCTATCAGAAAATATAATCCTGTGACCTGGAGTGCATTATCTCTAGGAGCACCCCGATGTCCCTGACAACTCGCTGTCGCGAAGCAAACGGGTGACCCTGGTAGGAGCCAACTTGTTGGCGAGACGTCGGACCTGCATTGTGAGAAATTCCGCTTCGCCAACAAGTTGGCTCCTACCGTGTCCGCGTTTCCAATCCATTATTGAAGTGATGTTTGATGAAAGTGCGCCTTGTGTCCCTGACACACCGCAGTCGCGAAGCAAACGGCTGACCCCGGTAGGAGCCAACTTGTTGGCGAGACGTCGGACCTGCATTGTGAGAAATTCCGCTTCGCCAACAAGTTGGCTCCTACCGTGTCCGCGTTTCCAATCCAT